>JBQCJM010000367.1:0-2199 GCA_051952715.1 Flavisolibacter sp. | reverse complement strand
TTCATATTCCGATTCTGTTATGTAGCGCTGCAGATTTTTGGTGTAGTTAAGAAAATGGTTAATGTTCAGTGTCCTTCCCTTCTTTGCCTTAAAGCGCCGCGTCAAATAAAAGCTGTGGTTATAGCTGTTGTTATAGGTGTTGTTGAACAAATCACCCAGGCCCGTGCTCACCTTGCCGGTTTTGCTGTTGTCCACTTTTATTCTGGCATTTACGTCCTCATCGGTGCTGGAATACACATAACCCAATCGGAAATTAATATCAGTCAGTGTATCGGGCTTCAGGTTGGCGCCTGCACCTATATTATGTGTGAATATATTGCGGTCTGTATTAGTATTGGTCAAAGTGTTTACCGAAGTGTCATTAATGAACTGCTGTGTATTGTTAGTTTGCAATACATTGTTTTTGGTGTTGCCAAA
The DNA here is from genome assembly GCA_051952715.1 of Flavisolibacter sp. Taxonomy (GTDB): domain Bacteria; phylum Bacteroidota; class Bacteroidia; order Chitinophagales; family Chitinophagaceae; genus Flavisolibacter. The sequence goes on along the minus strand of JBQCJM010000367.1, from coordinate 1,782 downwards.
AAAGTATTGCAGAAAGAAGGATTTGTTTTTGCTTGGTGCGTGGTTCAAATTAAAACCCGCACCGGTGGCACGGGCAATACCGGCATCCAGTCCGCCAAATGAAATGCCGTTGAGAGCAAAGCCGGTTTGCCCGCCGCGGTTCGATATCATGACAGAATTGAAACCACTACGGTTAAAGCCGCCCATGTCCTGCACTTCTTTAAACGAAAAACCACTGCGGTTTACATTGTTGCTAAAGCCCAATACACTTAATTGCAGCGTATCGCGGTAAATATTGGCAATGCCGCCCACTTCGTAACGGTCGTCGGTGCCACCACCACCATATAGTTTTCCAAACCAGCCTTTTTTGACGCCTTTTTTTAAGGTCAGGTTAATCACTTGGCCAACGTTGGTCAAATCCCCGTCCGTATTGCGGGCCGCTTCATCTTTATCTTCCGTTACCTGAATTTTATCAATGACATTGGCAGGCAAATTCCTGGTAGCCATTTTAGGATCATCGCCAAAAAACGATTTACCATCTACCAATATGCGGTTGACTTTTCTGCCATTGGCGGTAATGTTTCCGTCCCTGTCGACCTGCACACCGGGCAATTTCTTCAAAAGGTCTTCTACCAGCGAAGTAGGCAGGGTTTTGAAAGAAGAAGCATTGAACTCAATGGTATCCTTGTGTACCGTAACGGGTGGCCGCTCGGCTATTACCAACACTTCATCCAATGATTTTGAAACAGGGCTGAGTGTTACGGTACCCAAATCAAGCGGTGTTTCATTGCTCAGCGTAAACTCTTTTCTAAACGCGTCGTACCCCGAAAACGAAATCACTACGCGACATTCCGTATGTAAAGGAAGACCGGGCACTTTAAACTCGCCTTCCGGACTGCTTAAGCGGTAGGTAATCAACGCCGTATCGCTGGCCTTAAAAACTGTAATGGTAGCAAGGCCTAAAGGATTTTTAGAGACGGAATCCAACAGCTTACCTTTAATGGTTCCCTGGGCGGATAATTGAGTAAAGGCAAATAACAAAACAATACTAAGCGTAGCAATTTTTCTCATCGGCATGGTTTAGAGTTCAATTATACGATGCTATTCGTAGGCTCTATATTTTGTTTAGGATTAGCGGCGCATAACAAGGATAAGATAAAGATATTTGTAAATGAATATGCATCCCGAACAAATTCCTTCCTTATTGCAACAGCTTACAAAAGAAGCGGATGTATTTAAAAAGGATGCACTCCTACAGCATCTTACCGATTGCATCAATTATTTATTGCTACACGATTTTGCTGCAATGGTTCAAATTTTATACAGAGCGGATGTAAGCGAACAAAAGCTGAAACAGCTTTTACAACAACAACCTCAAAAAGATGCGGCTATAATTATTGCTCATCTTTTGCTGGAGAGGCAAGAAGAGAAAAGGAAAACCAAAGAATCATTCCGTTCTAACGATGATATACCCGAAGATGAAAAATGGTGAGACGGTATAGTATAAGCCGCTTACCCGGCATTATTTTTTTGTCACTATCTGAAAGCAGCTTTTATGAAACGCGACGGAGCCACAACCAGTCTTTGGCAACATCAAATGCCTGGCTATATTTCTAAAATGCAAACGCTCCCTAATCAAACCTTTGATGTAATTATTGCAGGTGGAGGCGTTACCGGAATTGCCACAGCACTACAATTGCAAAAAGCAGGAAGAAAATGTTTGATTGCCGAAGCGCAGTGGCTATGTTTTGGTACTACTGGCGGCACCACAGCACATCTCAACACATTTTTAGATACTGATTA
>JBQCJM010000366.1:0-17194 GCA_051952715.1 Flavisolibacter sp. | reverse complement strand
TCTACAACTACAACCACAACTGCTCCATCAACTGATTCAGCTACAATGAGCACTCCTACAGACACAACTCACATGGCTGATTCTACCACTACAACAACTACTACAACAGATTCAACTAAGAAATAAGTTTTATCTGTTTATAATAAAGGAATCCCTCTGCTTTGCGGAGGGATTTTCTTTTATATTGCGTAAAGATTAAGACATTATAATTGAAACTTTTCGATGAGTTCATTGGTTTTTAAACGTAATTGCTCAAGTTCTTTCTGTTGCTGGCCGATAAAGACATTTTCATCCAGCTTTCCTATTACTTCTTCCATTTCTTTTGCATTGTTGTAAACCATTTTTTTAAAATCGTTCTGATAGTCTTTTGCTCTTGAATCGTATATGTTTTGTGTAAGCCATTCCTTCGTTTGCAAAGCTTCGAGCAAAATCTGTTTCAACAAAACCGGCGTAAATTGGCTTGATTTTATTTGCAATAATTCAAGTAAGGAGGCGTAAGAATGTTGAAACTTTTGATCAGTGTACAAGGCGCCGTTCTTTTGATAAAATTCATGCACCGCCTCCCAACTATCAATAGTATGGTCTTTAATATTCGAGAACAACGTTTTTACGGCATTGGCAGGCATTAGCTGTCCACCAACATTGATCCATTCCAACCGTGCAGGTGCTTGCGGTAAGGAATTGATTAAAGCATCAAACGAATGAATTTTATGTTGCTCAATGAAATGGAATAATTGTGTAGCACCATAATATAAAACCATCCTTTTGTAAATGAAGTAAGCCTCTTTTACTTTGGTAAGAACCACAGGACGGGAATTGTTTTCAAAACCCAAAGCAAGAATTTCTGCGCTGGAAAAATCAACCGAGGTATCATTTAATAAAGCTTCTCCTCTTTGTATTATTATTTCATCTGTTTTTGGTGAGAAATTTTTATCAATCGATAATGCCGTAAATTTTTTCAACAGGTTTAAGGCTGTAAATATTTCGTTGATACTGTCTGGCGCCAGGCAATCGTATTCAATTTGCTGTATTCTTTTTGTTCTCTTATCCCTGTCTGCATATTTGCCTTCATTTCTTGCCAGTGCATAAAGATTATACATGAACCAATAGGCTGGCATTACCAACAGGCGGTTGTTGGCTTCATCATTACTCACCAAGCTAAAAGGCAAAGGAATATTCATTTCATATTGATAATCGCCTTTGGCCAATAAAGTAAATGTGGCAAACTTCGAATTGTGTTTCAAACTGACGCAAAGCCCCGGCCAAAAGCCCCGGCCTGTAACAAACTCACCATCGGCTGCACGGCTATTATGATTAGAGCCAATGGTAGCACCGGCAGCAATATTGCTTTGACCCATTACCAGTGCGGCGCATAGAAATGAATTGTTGTGATGCTGTTCATGTGCCGGAAAAATGAGTGAGTTCAATACTTCGCAACAGGAAATAGTGGAGTTATTACCTAAATAAGAGTTGATCAATCTTGCTCCATATTTTAATTGCGAGTGAGAGGCCATTACAAAACGTACCGCTTTTACTCCGTAGAAAATACGACAACCATAATCAATAATTCCATTCACTAATTCGCATCCCTCGCCAATTTGCGACGGTGCTTTAGGGCCTGAATTAATTGTAAGATTTTTTAGTTTGTTGGCGCCTTTAATGTACGCATCACTACCCATCCACACATCTTTTATAATGCTGGTATTTTTAATAACACAGCGGTCTCCAATGGTTCCATAGTAACCTCTCCTGGTATCAAATTTCTTTTCAGTAAATTCTTTAAATTTTTGCATCAGTTCTTCATCATCTCTGTATTTTGACCACAGGTAAGCATCGCCGGGCAGCATGCCATCGAAGGGAAGGATTTTGCGGCCTGCATTTTCATTGCATACCTCCACCCAAATGCGTACGGCTTCTGCTTCGCCTTCTTTAATAATGCCGTTGCCAAATTTTGAATGGTCGGTCGTGTGCAGTTCGTGTACGTTGGAGATCATTACTTCATTACCCACAATATAATGTGCCATGTAGTTAACGTTGCTGATGACTACATTATCGCCAAAATCACAACTGGTAATGGTGCTGTTGTATAAGCCTACCGGCAGGCAAACGTTGTGGTATTCTATGGCAATGGTTTCCAACTTTCCAATGCGCACCAAGCCATAAAACTTGCAATTTTTTACTAATTCCGGATTGAAAGCATCAGACACCTGAAGCTTATTCCAATCGTCTGAAGTATTGTTGTTGCGAACCAAAACCTCTATTTCATACGCAGTGAGATTTCTATAACTAATGCCACTTTTGTTTTGAAGGTTGCGCAAATAATATTCATCCCTGTCTTCAGGTAAATATTCTTCTTTAATGAAATTATATCCTATGGAAAGCAGCGGCTTTTTTACGATCTCGTTCATGTGACACGTTTTGAAATAGGAAGGTTATTTATTATTCTACCGTAACAGACTTAGCCAAATTTCTTGGCTTGTCTACATCATAACCTTTGGCAACACCAATATAATAAGCCAGTAATTGCAGAGGAATAGTGCTCAGCATGGGCGCCACAATTTCATCGGCTTCAGGTACCACAATTACATCATCGGCTAAGGCCGTACTTTGCTCATCACCTTCGTTAATAACGGCAATTACTTTTCCCTTTCGTGCCTTTATTTCCTGCATGTTGCTGATCACTTTTTCGTGATAGGAATCTTTTGTAGCAACAAAAACCACAGGCAGGCTTTCATCCACCAAAGCAATAGGGCCATGTTTCATTTCTGCAGCCGGGTAACCTTCTGCATGTATGTAAGAAATCTCTTTGAGTTTTAAAGCACCTTCCAGCGCCACAGGAAAATTATAACCACGTCCCAGATACAAAGCGTCTTTTGCATCTTTATATTTTTCAGCCAGTATTTTTATTTTTTCATGCGATTGTAATACCTCAGAAACCTTATCGGGTATGGCATGCAATTCTTCCAGCAAATGCCTGTAACGATCATGATCTAATGTTCCTTTTGCATGACCAATTTTTAAAGCGATCATGGTTAATACAGCTAACTGCGCCGTGAACGCTTTAGTAGAGGCCACGCCAATTTCAGGGCCGGCATGCGTATAAGCACCTGCATCGGAAATGCGGGAAATGGACGAGCCCACCACATTTACTACACCCAGGATGATAGCGCCTTTTGCTTTTGCATTTTCGATAGCTACCAGCGTGTCGGCTGTTTCACCGCTTTGCGAAATGGCAATGATCACATCGCCTTTGTTAATGACAGGATTGCGATAACGAAATTCGGATGCATATTCTACTTCCACATTGATGCGGCACAGTTCTTCAAAAATATATTCCGCTACCAGGCCCGCATGCCAACTGGTGCCACAGGCAACCATGATAATACGGTGAGCCTGCATGATCTGTTCTGCATATTTTTGAATACCACTCATGGTGATGGTGCCTGCTTCTGCATCAAGCCGGCCGCGCAGGCAATCATAAATGGTTTGTGGTTGTTCAAAAATTTCCTTCAGCATAAAATGGTCATAGCCGCCTTTTTCAATGGCAGCCAGTTCCATGTCAAGTTTGGTGATGTAGGGTGTTTGCCTTTCGTTACCTAAGTTTTTAAGAATTAATTCATCGGGTTTGATAATGGCAATTTCATAGTCATTTACATACACTACTTCTTTTGTGTATTCAATAATAGGAGAGGCATCGGAAGCCAAGAAATGTTCGTTTTTGCCAATGCCAATCACCAACGGGCTTCCCTTACGTGCAGCAATTAAAGTGTCGGGATTTTCCTGGTCAATCAATACAATCACATACGCTCCAACCACTCTTTTCAGTGCAATGCGTAATGCTTCTTCCAGCGAACAATTGTTATTGGCTTTAATGTCCTCAATAAAATTGAGCAGCACTTCTGTATCGGTATCACTTTTAAATGTGTAGCCTTTCCTGGCAAGTTCCTGTTTTAGGGCAGCATAATTTTCAATAATGCCGTTGTGGATCATGGCTAATTTGCCACTGGCCGATGTATGCGGGTGTGCATTGCGGTCGTTAGGTTCGCCATGCGTGGCCCAGCGGGTATGCCCAATGCCTATGTGTGCATGCAGGTCTTTGCCTTGCAGGGTTTCTTCAAGGTCGGCAACCCTGCCTTTCTTTTTGTAAACATTTAATCCGCTGTTTAATAAAGCAATGCCTGCACTGTCATAACCTCTATATTCCAGTCTTTTCAGGCCTTTCAAAATAATAGGATAGGCTTCTCTTTGGCCAATGTATGCAACAATGCCGCACATAGTGTAAAATCGTTTAGTTCACAGATTTGTAGGTTCACGAGTTTATTCACCAGTTCAATTTGCAAACTGGTAAACCCGTGAACTTTCTTATATAGCCTTGCGAAAATCAGTAAAAACAGCGATACGCCAAAACTTAGTAGCTTTCAAATAATAGGCTTCAAAGCCTTAAACACATGCTTTTACAGGTCTGTTTTTTGGTGCAGAAGCAGTTTGTTTAACAATTATTGTTATATTTTACCGTTAAAAATCAGCATTTTTACAACTCCTGAAAAACCACGTCATTGAAGCTTTTGGGCCGCATACTGCTTTTGAGTTTACTAACTGTTTTTGCCTTTGAAGGCAAGGCCCAGGCTCCTTTTCAACTAAGCCCCCGAACAAACCTTCGCATTAAAAAAGTGGCCATTGCAGCCGACAGCGTTTTGCTCGATACCCTTAGCATCATTCCAAAAACTCTTTCCGTGCAGCAGGTTGATACGTCATTTTATCAACTGGATTTTGTAAAAGCCATTCTGCATTGGAAAACAAAACCACAAACCGATAGTGTGTTGATCACCTACCGTGTATTTCCATACAGGCTTAATTCGGTTGTGCAGCGCTTGAATTACGACAGTGTTGTCAACAATTATTATTCGGCACCGTTTGTATTTAATGCCGGCGACGATGCGGCTTCTAAAGGTTTATTTGATTTTGGAAACGTTCAGTATAACGGCAGCTTTGGCCGTTCGCTTTCATTCGGCAACAGCCAGGATGCCGTAGTAAATTCTACTTTTCAATTGCAGTTAAGTGGCATGCTGAAAGATAGTATTGAGATTGCCGCAGCTTTATCCGATAATAATATTCCCATTCAACCCGACGGAACCACGCAGCAGCTCAATGAATTTGACCAAGTGTTTCTGCAATTCAAAAAGAAAAACTGGCAACTGGACCTGGGTGATATTGACATCAGGCAGAACAACATGTACTTTCTGAATTTTTACAAACGCCTGCAGGGTATTTCATTTCAAACAACCAACCAACTATCGTCTTCAGTTGAATCATCTACTTTGGTAAGCGGCTCTATTGCTAAAGGAAAATTTACCCGCAATATCATTGACCGCAACACATATCCCGGACTTGAAGGCAACCAGGGACCTTACCGCTTAACCGGCGCTAACAACGAACTTTTTTTTATTTTGCTGGCCAATACGGAAAGGTTTTATTTGGATGGCGAATTATTGCAGAGAGGCGAGGACAGGGATTACATCATCAACTACAATACTGCCGAAGTCACCTTCATGCCCAGGCGTATGATCACAAAAGATTCACGCATACAAATTGAGTTTGAATACGCCGACAGAAATTACCTGAACACCAATTTGTACCTGAACCAGTCAATTGCGGTGAACAAAAAACTGAAGTTTACCATTGGCGCTTTCAATAACAGCGATTCAAAAAATTCATCTATCAATCAAACACTTGATACCAGGCAAAAACAGTTTTTGTTTGATGTAGGCGATAGTATCAATAAAGCTTTATATCCTACGGCGGCAATAGAAGATTTTGCAACAGATAAAATTCTATACGAAAGAGTTTATGATACCGTTGGTTCCGTTGTTGATTCTTTTTACCGGTATTCTGTTGATTCTTCGTTGGCCCGCTACTCCTTATCATTTACCGACCTGGGTGACGGACGTGGAAACTATATGCCCGACTTTAATGGCGCCAACGGAAAAGTATTCCGGTATGTACAACCCGTTAACGGCGTACCGCAAGGCCGTTACGAACCCGTAGTGGTTTTGGTAACTCCCAAAAAACAACAGCTGATAAGTTTTGGTACCGAATATCAAATTGACAATAACAACACGCTGAAAACAGAATTTGCGTTGAGCAATAATGATGTCAATACATTTTCTTCAAAAGATGGCGGCGATGATAAAGGCATTGCAGCAAAAGTGCAATATACCAACGTGGCCAACCTCAACACCAGTAATGGCCTGCAGCTAACTTCGAACATAGATTATGAATACGTAGACCGGAAGTTTAAGCCTTTGGAACGTTTGCGCCAGGTAGAGTTTTCGAGAGATTGGGGACTGCCTTTCAGCTTATCAGCGGCTACCGAAAATATCATTCGTTTTTCAACAGGATTAAAGGATAAAAAAAGCCAGTCGCTTACGTATCAATTCATGACCTACCAGCGCAGCGACAATTACAAAGGTTATCAAAATATTGTGCAGCATACTACCAACCTTTTTGGCTGGACCTTCAACGATCAATTTGCCATTACTAATTTTAATACGGCTGCCAGCAAAGGCACTTACATCCGGCCGGTTATTGATGTCAGCAAGCAGCTAAAACAACTGGCTTCGCTCAAACTTGGATTTAAATATGCGCTGGAGAAAAACGAAATCCATGACCGCTATAAAGACAGTTTATGGGCATCAAGTTTTTCTTTCGACACCTATACGGCTTATTTGAAAACAGACGAAAGTAAAAAAAATACATACGGCCTTACTTTCTTTACCCGTGCAGATAAATACCCAACCGTAAAAGGATTGACAAAAGGAGACAGGAGTTACAATTTTGCTTTTGAAACTGCATTGCTGCAAAGTATGCATCACCAGTTATTGTTCAACGCCACTTATCGCGTATTAAAAGTGTACGATAAAACGCTGACAAACCAAAACGATGACAGAACCGTTTTAGGACGGGCAGAATATACCATTAACGAATGGAAAGGCCTTGTAACCGGCAATGTGTTGTACGAATTGGGAACAGGGCAGGAGCAGAAAAGAGATTTTGCTTACCTGGAAGTACCGGCAGGGCAGGGTGAATACACATGGAATGATTATAACGGCGACGGCATCCAGCAATTGAATGAATTTGAAGTGGCATTGTTCCAGGACCAGGCAAAGTTCATCCGCATTTTTACCCCGACCAATGAGTTTACAAAATCTAATTACACGGCGCTTAACTACAGTTTTAATTTCAATCCCAAGGCAGTTTTAAATGCTTCTGACATCAGCGGCTTTGGAAAATTCATGGCAAGGTTCAATTTGCAAACGTCTATGCAAAAAAGCAAAAAGGCTATTGCAACAAGTGATTTTGAATTCAATCCTTTTAAATACAATATTGACGATACGGCTTTGCTAACGCTGAATACATCTTTCCTCAACACACTTTCTTTCAATCGCTTTTCAAGCAAGTGGGGTATAGATGTAAGCAATTTGCAAAACACAGGAAAGGCTTTGCTTACTTATGGATATGAAAGCAGGAGACTGAGTAACTGGGCAACCAAACTTAGATGGAATATTAGCCAGGCCATTACTTTTGATATCAATGGAAAGAAAGAGATCAACGCATTATACACGCCCAACGCCAATTTCGAGAACAGGAATTACGAGATCAACATTTATCGTGCAGAGCCACGCATTTCTTATGTAAAAGGAACGGTGTTCAGAATTCAAACAAGCTATACCCTTGAACAAAAGAAAAACAAGGAAGATTATGGCGGACAAAAGTCCTTTTCCAATGCTTTGAACCTTGAAACCAAATACAACGTTTTACAAAACAGTTCTATTTCCGGAAAATTTACGTACAACAATATCAGGTATAACTATCCCGCCAATACTACAGTAAGTTATATTATGCTCGACGGTTTATTGCCGGGCAGCAACTATTTGTGGTCTGTAGAACTGACCAAACGCCTGCTCAACAATCTTGAATTGAACTTTCAATATGAAGGCCGCAAACCCGGTGATGCCAGAACGGTGCATGTGGGAAGAGCAGCGTTGCGGGCATTGTTCTGATGCAGCCCCTCAATCCCCAACTGGGGAAGTCACCACTGCACAACCCCTGCTTATACAATCATTCATTACTACAAATAAAAGCTCTCAACATGAAAGTTTGTTGAGAGCTTTTTGTTATGGTGAAATAAGTTAGCCTTGTGACAAGCCACTTCCCCCTGTTGGGGGATTAAGGGGGCTGCTACACATTGAACCTAAAGTGCATTATATCTCCATCCTTCACTACGTATTCTTTTCCTTCAATTCTTAGGCGGCCTACTTCACGGGCAGCGGCTTCTGAACCGTATTTTACAAAATCATCGTAGCTGATCACTTCTGCCTTGATAAAACCTTTTTCAAAATCGGTGTGAATAACACCGGCGGCCTGCGGTGCTTTCCATCCTTCGTGGATCGTCCATGCACGAACTTCCTGCACACCGGCTGTGAAATAAGTTTGCAGCGTCAATAATTTATAAGCAGAATGGATCAGGCGATCCAATGCTGGCTCCTTCATGCCATATTCTTCCATGAACAATTCCTTGTCTTCCGCACTTTCCATTTCCGCAATCTGTGCTTCAATGTTGTTGTTCATAACGATCACCTGCGCATTCTCGTTCTTTACAGCTTCCTGTAATGTTGCAGAAAATTTATTGCCGGTGTGCATAGAGGCTTCGTCAACGTTGGCCACATATAAAACCGGTTTAGCCGTCAGCAAAAACAGATCAGCAATGGCCAATGCTTCTTCCTTGCTTAGATCTAATTCCCTGATGTTCTTTCCCTGTTCCAGATGTTGTTTACATTGTTGCAATACGGCCAGTTCCGCTTTTGCCTTTGGATCGGTCTTGGCCATTTTTTCTGTACGCTGCAATTTCTTTTCAACACTCTCCAGGTCTTTCAACTGCAGTTCCGTATCAATGATTTCTTTGTCACCAACAGGATTAATGGCGCCTTCGTCACGCAATATGTTCTCGTCTTCAAAACAACGTATCACGTGAATAATAGCATCCACCTCGCGAATGTTGCCTAAAAATTTATTGCCTAATCCTTCGCCCTTGCTGGCGCCGCGAACCAACCCTGCAATGTCAACAATTTCAATTTGCGTAGGCACAATACGGTTAGGCTGCACCAGTTCGGCCAGCTTTTTCAAACGGGCATCGGGCACATCTACCAAGCCTACGTTGGGATCAATGGTGCAAAAACGATAGTTGCTTGCCTGCGCCTTGGCGCTATTGCTTACTGCATTAAACAAAGTTGATTTTCCTACATTGGGTAATCCTACAATACCTGCTTGTAAAGCCATACTAATTTGTGATTTGGAGTGTTCTGATTTTAGTGTTTATATATGATGCTTGTTTAATCACACGAATTTTTTACGAATTACACGAATGTAAATTCCAGGTACCGTGTTCATTTGTGCCATTCGCTTTAATTCGTGTAATCATTTAAAAGCTGCTTTTTTCACTGTAATTATTATTGTTCCTGTTTACATCCGGCAATTGCCCCTGCGGATCAAGCTCAATGTTTTTTATGGCAGATGTAGATGGATAAGAGAACGTCCACGTACTGTTGCGTTGCCAAATGTTCACAGGCAGGTGAATGGTCTCTGTTTTGCCATTGTCCTGCGTAATTTTCAGATCAACCGGCATGGCCATTTTTTCTTTATTGACCAAAGTAATTAAAGCCCCGTTGGCGGGATTGTCTTTTACATACTTAACCGATTTCACGGCCTGGTCTAGTTTCCACGTGGTGAAGAACCATGGTTTCCAAAACCAGTTCAGGTCTTCGCCGGTGGCGTCATTCATTGCCCTGAAAAAATCGTAAGGCAAAGGATGTTTGAATGCCCAGTGTTTGATGTACTCACGAAAAGCATAATCAAAGCGATCTTTTCCTACTACCGTATTGCGCAGCATATCCAATCCTAAAGCCGTTTTGTTATAATACTGTCCGTAATCGTTCAGGCCAATAGCTTCCGGCGCCGTCATTAACGGATCGTGGCTGTTGCGGAACGAACGCAGGATGCCGTTAACCCTGTTGGTTGTATCACGATATTCACCATTGTTGAAAACATAAGTAGCATGTTCGTTGATGAACGTGTTGAAACCTTCATCCATCCACATGTATTTTCTTTCGTTGCTGCCTACTATCATGGGAAACCAGTTGTGGCCGATTTCGTGTGTCACATCGCTCCACAAGCCTTTATTCTTCAAGTCATCCAAACAGAAAATAATGCCGGGGTATTCCATGCCCAGTGCCACGCCTGCCACGCTGGTAGCGGTGTTCCATGGATATTCGAAATAGGCTTTGGAATAAATCTCCATGCTGTTCTTTAAATATTCTGTAGATCGTCCCCACGAATCTCTTCCCGAGCTTTCAACAGGGTAAGCCGACATGGCTATGCCTTTTCTGCCCGAAGGGAAATTCACTCTCGAAGCATCCCATATAAAAGCTTTAGAGGCAGCCCACGACACATCACGTGAGTTCAGCATTTTAAAATGCCAGGTACGTGTTCCCTTGAAGGGGTGCGTAGCGGCAAGGTTCACTTCTTCGGGCTTGATGATCATTACGGTGCTGTCGCTTTTACGGGCTTGTGCCAGGCGGCTTTGCTGTGTGGCCGTAAGCACCTGCGCCGCATTTTGCAGATCTCCGGAACCTACCACAAGCATGTTGGCGGGAGCCGTGATGTAATAATCGAAGTTGCCGTACTCGCAATAAAATTCACCAAGGCCCATGTAGGGTAGGGTGTTCCATCCTTCCACATCATCATACACACACATGCGTGGGTACCATTGTGCTATTTCGTAAACATAGCCATCTTTAAACAGTTTGCGTCCCATGCGGTCGGCGCCGTAGAAAGGAATAGAAAAGCTGTAATTGACCTTCACCTGTATCTTGTCGCCTTTGCCGGCCATGGTATTACGCAGGCGCACCTGCATCCTGGCATCGGTAATAACAGGGTCAACGGTATAGCTTTGCTTTTTATAAATCACCGATACCGATTGAATATGATAACCGCCACGGCTAAAGCCTCTTACATCGAAGCGGTCGCCGGAGTAAGGCGTGGTAGCTGCGCCGCGAGATTCAGGGTTAAAAAGATTCTGGTCTAACTGCAGCCATAAATAATCCATACTATCGGGGCTATTGTTGGTATAGGTGATCAGCACTTCGCCGGTTATAGTAGTGTCGAAAGGCGTTTCATTCAGGCTTGCTTTTATCTGGTAATCGGCCCTGTTTTGCCAGTAGTGTTCGCCGGGCTTGCCGCTGGCCGAACGGGTGTTGCCACTGGTAACCGGCCAGGTAATGGGGCCAAAAACTTCCTGGTGATCGTACTGTACAGAGTCGTGTTTTGCCTGTGCCGATACATAGGCAGGCGCACAAAACAAACCCGCAGCAATAAGTAAAGAACTGAATGTAATATGACGCATGAATAAATAATTAAGGATCAATAAAAGATGCAAACCATTCAGCCGGTTGTTATAAGCCTGTTGAAATGGCCGTTTTCGGGCCGCAAAGATAAGCCAAACGCACTGCCAACATGTTAATAAAGGTTTATAGACGGCATCATGGGCTTTGTGCGGTTCACAATGTCTCTCTCCGGATGCTTATTGGTAGAAGCCTCTTTGAATTGCGTCTTAGGGATTAATGCAATCAGCCTTTCTGTTTGCGGCTTGCTGAACGTGGTTACCACAGATCTCTTGTACCACAGCATGACAAGGCAACAACATTACTGTTACTACCACTCCGCTTATTAGAAAGGTTACAAAAGAAAACCCTCTCGTTTGTCACCCCGACAAAGGAGGGCATTTGGATTGTTCTTTAAGAAATGATACCAACCAGTAGTACTCTTGCAATGGGTCGTTTAGAATGCGGTTCAAAGATGCTTCCTTCGTCAGCATGACAAGCAAAAAAACATTACTGTTTTTACCACTCCTATTATTATAAGGTTATAAAAGGTCAGTCTCTCAATTGTCTTCCCGACGAAGGAGGGATCTTTGAATTGAACCTTAGGAAATTCAGTTTTACTTTTTGCAATGGTCGTTTACAATGCGGTTCAAAGATGGCTCGTACCTCGCCATGACAAACTACCACGCATTCGTGTTTAGAAGCACCCTGCAAATTAGAAAGGTTATAAAAGAAAAGCCTCCTGCACAGCACAGCAAACCTTAAACGCTTAGCCATCCACGAAAGCCCCTGGCAGCATAATAAGATTCTGCGCCGTTGTGATACAGGAACACCGTATCATATCTGCGGTCGCAAAACACGGCGCCACCCAGCTTCCTGATAGCAGCCGGCGTTTTCACCCAGCTCGATGTTTTGGTATCAAACTTTCCCAGCTGCTGCAGTTGCCTGTATTGTGCTTCGGTTAAAAGCTCAATGCCCATTTCTGTTGCCATCTCCACAGCGCTGTTTTGTGGTTTGTGCTCTTTTCTTGCTTCCAGTGCTTCATGGTCGTAGCACAGGCTTCTGCGGTCTTTAGGACTTTCGGCCGAGCAATCATAAAAAATGTAGGCGCCTGTTTTTTTATCATGCGCTACAACATCCGGTTCGCCGCCGGTGGCTTCCATTTGCTGCAGCGACCATAATTTTTTGCTGTCAGCATCCAGCCTTGCCTGCACTTTTTCCCATTCTATATCCTGATGACGGTTCTTGTTTTTTTCAAACCGGGCTTTCAGTGTGCCCAGTAATGCTTCCTTTTCCTGCGCCGATAGTTTGTTTTTGCTGTTTTTGATTTTGCTCATAAAATCTATATTCATTGAATATTGCAGGTATAAACCTGTAATTGATGACAAAGATGTCTGAATTTCTCAATCGCCGTGCTGCTCAAGCGAAGGCCACCTTTTTTTATCACGCAGGTAGTCATCAAAAAATGCTTTTGTCTGGCGGCTTACTTCTTCCATAAACTCCGTAACGCCATGATCGGCTCCTTCAAAAACAGAGAGCCTGAAGGGTTGCTGCAAACTATAGAACTTTGCTGCCAGGTCCATTACCTGTGGTGTAGTAACCCGCCAGTCGGAAGTTCCCTGGATCATAAAGATGGGTGTTGACTTACATATTTTATCGGCCAGGTACAGGGCAGACCTTTGGTTCATGAAATTGGTCTTGTCATTTTTATAAGCAGGCAACCAAACCTTCAGCATGGAATCTATATCTTTTCTTGTTTCAACGGCTTGCTTCAGATCAACTAAGCCCGACAAAACCACAGCGGCTTTCATTTGATTTGTTTTGGTGAGTGCCACGTAGGTCATCATGCCGCCACGGCTTACGCCCCATAACCCTATCCTCGATGTATCGGCCTTGTCAACGGCGTTGAGTAAGGGCACCATATTCAACACATCATCTACATCTTTACCGCCAAATTCTTCAGCGCCTTCGCCGCCATCGTTGCCCCTGTATTGCGAGGCCACAACACAATAACCCCAACTTGCCATTTGCGCCATATCAATAAGGTAGTCGCCGATATTGAGCTTTCCAAAATCCCTGTTGCCGCCCCTGTTGTAAATAATGCAGGGATATTTGCCGGGTTTCTTAGGCACATCCATGTATCCTTTTACTTTCAATCCATCGGACAGGTAAGTGATGCGGTAAATGTCCACACTGTCGTAGTATTTTTTAGCAACGGCATTCCATACAGAGGTGGGTTTAATAACAGCATCAATATTGATCTCCATCTTTTTTTGTTCTACGATGGTGCCATTTTGTGCCCAGGCGGTGTAGGAAACCCATGTGGCTGTAAGCAGCAGGAGAAAGACTTTCATTTTGGTTGGTTTTACTATTGAAGAAGCTATTATTACACCGTAGGTGTTTCTATCACGTGTGTCGAAAGTAAAACTAAGCCTTTTGTGTTTGCTCCGGGTACACTCTACATGTTACCACCATTTTCTTTGCCACCTGATGAAAGGTGGTTACCAAAGATCCCTCCTGCGTCAGCATGACAAACAACCATTCACTACTGTTTCTTACACTTCCATAATCAGAAAGGCTACAAAAGGCTAAACCTCTTGCCTTGTCACCCTGAGGAACGAAGGGTCTTTGAACCGTACTTTAGGAAATGATCCCACCGGTATTGCTGTTTGCAAAAGTCGCTTATAGTGGTTACCACAGATCCCTCCTTCGTCGGGAAGACAAGCAAAAAAACATACTGCTATAAGAACCCACCCCATCCCCTCCAAAGGAGGGGATGCTTCAACACAGCCCCCGCTTTTTGATGATGCTTTATAACAATGGAGAGTCTTTAATGGTAAGAGAAAGCAACCATTCTGCCATAAGAAACCCACACCTGTCTCTTGCACTAAAAGATGCTCCATCCTCTCCTCTGGAGGGGCCGCAGGCTCTTGTAATAAAGTAGTTGTAGAAAGGGGTGGGTTACAGGCAGCTAAACCCCGGTTGGTTTTAAGGGGAAGAACCCACTCCAGCCCCTCCAAAGGAGGGGATGCCTGCACACTGACCCTGCTTTCCGAAGATGCATTAGTAAAGTAAAACGTTTTTAACAGCAAGAGATAACAACCATACTGCTATAAAAAAACCATCCTCTCAAAAGAAGATGCCTCCCCACTAACCACACCAACAACCCTAAACCCTAAACTCTCAACTCTAAACATCAAACGCCAAACATCAAACATCAAACCTCAAACAACCCCAACCCCTAAACAAAAAAACAAAAGCCCCTCGCCAGGGGCTTTTTGTTTGCTAACAATGCAATTAAAGCAATTGTTAAACTGCCATCTTCGAAATGATGTTGCTGGCAGTGACCTGGTTCTTGGTGCCGAAAGCCTCAATTTGCATCAGGTAAACGGTACCCGGTGTCAGCCCCGTAAGAAGGCAGCTGGCCTTTGTGCTGATGATCTCTATCCACGCTGCTCCTTCCACATCGGGTTTGTACTTGTGCTTGTACGTAACAGCACCCGAAACGCCAGGCGTAAATAGCAGCATCTGTCCACTGGTGCCCAGTTCGGCCTTTGCTTCCGGGGTGCCTAACACCCTTGGTTGGCGATCCTTGCTCAAAGGAAGACCGCAACTGGCAAGTATCACTTCATCACCTTTAGCCAGTAAGTTGACATAGTCGCAGTAATTACGCAACAAAGTAATGAGAACTGCTTTGTCAGCGTTTTTTTGCGCCTTGTCTTCACGGCTTCCGTTTTTTGCCTTACCCAGGCTGGAGGTGTAGTTATCTACACCCGTCTGAATGGTGGCAATGGAAGGATCCGGCGTAGGGATGTGGCTATTGCCTGCAAGGGCAGTAACTACCGTATTACCCAGGGCGAGAGCTGGGTCATCCGCCATCTCATTAGAAGGTTTTAATGCCTTTTTCATAAGATAATATTGGATTAAAAAATGCCATTCCTCACGGCTTTCAAAATCAACAACACAAAAATAAAACACATGTAAAGCCTTTGTCAAGCGGAAAAATTCCCGATCTTTTCATTAGTAATTTTACTGCGAAATTTCGCATAACGCAATCGTGTATACCCCTGTTTTACATGGGTAGTATATAATAAATTGAATATCAGTATATTTTATAGACATATAATTGTGGAAAGTACGATGGGTATTATTTAGCTTCCTACAGGGTACCCGCAGCCCTTTGGGGCAGCACTGTTTCCTGTATATAACGGAAGCCTTTCCTGTATATAACGGAAGCCCTTCCCATATATAACCGAAAGCCTTCCTATATATAACCGAAGCCCTTCCCATATATAACCGAAAGCCTTCCTATATATAACCGAAGCCTTTCCTGTATATAACGGAAGCCCTTCCCATATATAACCGAAAGCCTTCCCATATATAACCGAAGGCTTTCCTGTATATAACAGAAGCCTTTCCCATATAGAAGGGAAGCCTTTCCTGTAGCAAAAGGTTGTCGTTTTTAGGGAAACTTCCTGCAGGCATAGTATATAAAGGTGCTAAAGCGCATACGGCCGGGCAAAGCAAAAGAAATAATAACTTTAAGTATGCAGCCTACGCTACTGAAACCTCTCTTTCACCGGGGGCAGGAACAAATCGGGATCTTCTTTGAAAAAAATGAGGAGATCCATCTTCTTGTAAAAAAGATCAAAGGGGTAAAATGGTCGCAAACGCATAAGTGTTGGTATGTGCCCTTAAATGCTGCGGCGCATACGCTTATCCGGGAAGCTTTGGCAGCCAAAACAAACTTGGATGCCAGCTTATTAAAAGCTTATTTAAATAAGCGAAAGGCAGTGCAGTCCACAGTGGTTGCAACGGCTCAAAAACCAACAGGCAAGCCTATGCCAGCATCCGGTGCCTGGAAGTTGAGCGAAGAAAACCTGGAAGCCTTAAGAAAGTTTGTAGAGCATTTACAATTAAAAGCGTACAGCGCATCCACCATTAAAACCTACCGCAATGAATTTTTACAGTTGCTACAGCTATTAAAAAACAGGCCAGTTAATGAATTAACACCTGACGACCTGCGCAGGTATTTTCTTTACTGTTTTGAAAAGTTGAAGCTTACTGAAAATTCACTGCATAGCCGCATGAATGCTATAAAATTCTATTTCGAGCAAGTGTTGAGAGGGGAGAGGTTTTTCTGGGAGATTCCGAGGCCGAAGAGGCCAAATCAATTACCCAGGCTTTTAAATGAGATAGAACTTGAAAAACTATTTAATGCACTTACCAATAAGAAGCATAAGGCAATGCTTTTTACAGCATACAGTGCCGGACTAAGAGTAAGTGAAATTGTCAATCTTAAACTAAAAGATATAGACAGCAGCAGGATGCAAATTTTTATTGAACGGGCAAAAGGCAAAAAAGACCGCTACGTTAACCTAAGCCCGGTTTTATTAGATGTTTTAAGAAGCTATGTGAAAGCCCACAAGCCAAAAATATTTTTGTTTGAATCAGAAGCTAGCGGATCGGCATACCCTTCACGAACAGTTCAACAAATATTTGCAAATGCGAAACATAAAGCTGGAATAAAAAAAGATGTAGGCATACACAGCCTTCGGCACTCTTTTGCAACTCATCTTTTGGATAAAGGGACGGACATTAGATTTATTAAAGACTTGCTTGGCCACTTTGATATCAGGACAACAGAACGATACTTACATGTTAGCAAAAAACAACTGGTAAATATTATAAGTCCTTTGGATGATTTATGGAATAAGGGTAAGATTGACTGGTAAGAAGCGACAATACAAAAAGTATAA
>JBQCJM010000365.1:0-12482 GCA_051952715.1 Flavisolibacter sp. | reverse complement strand
CAAAGCCTGTTTTTGTTTTAAGCTGATGCGCATGAGAGTTGAGAGTTGAGGGTTTGGGGTTTGGGGTTTGGGGTTTGGGTTTGAGGTTAAGTATTTAGAGTATAGTATTTAGGTTATATTTTCAGTAAATAATAATTATGAACTTATTCAACGCTGAAAAGCCTTATGCAGTAGCACAAACCTATCAATCGTTCTTAAATGCTTTTGAACATATGAAAGGCCAATTGTAAAACGAATTTCCGATTCAAAGAACCCAAAACACTAAACACTAAACTCTAAACAAAATCTATCCTATTTTTTGTTTATCAAATTTTTCATTCAGCAGGCGTAATCTTTTGCAGAACATTTTCAAAAATCCTTTGGCAATTTCGGGCCGTGAATCAAGCAGTTCGAAGAAAGGTTCCTGGTCAATTTTAAAAAGATAACAATCGCTGTAAGCCTTTGCAGAAGCACTCCTGCTTTCAGCATCGATCAACGATAATTCGCCAAACACTTCCTGTTCTTTTAAAATGGCCAGCGTTGTTTTTGATTTGTAAATTTCAATCTCGCCCTGGTAAATAATATACATGCTATCGCCCAGGTCGCCTTCTTTAAAAAGCACCGTGCCTTCTTCCAGTTCCATGTCCTGCATCAATGGTGCAAGATCGGCCAGTACGTTTTCAGGCGTGTCGGAAAAAATGCTAAGAGATTTTAGCAGTAATACTTTTTCAATCAGTAAGAGGTGTTCATTTTTGGAGACTTGCATAGTTAAACGTTTAATATTTTGTAGGCATACCGTGCCGTTTCGCTTAACAACGGGTGGTCTGCTTCCATATAGCGGCTAATTAAATTGTTGCTGATGTTATGATGTTGTTTGTTGGATGTGTAAATAGAACAGGCTTTCGTCCAGTAATCATATTTAAAATCCTCTGTTGCCAAAATAGTAATGAGTATGTTTTCAACGTCTTTGAAAAAGCTTCTTGAATATAACTTACGCAAAGCATGCGTTTTGTGATCAATGTCTCCGGTTTCAAAAATCAAATTGAAATAAATGGCGTGTTCTTTCTTCACCATCATTTCAATTACCTCCATGGCGTTGGCAATAGCTTCCTTTTCATTAGACCTGAAAGCATAACGAACGTCCTTTATCTTTTCCTTGTCGTATAGCAGGGCAAAAATGTAAAGTAGCGTATCTCTTAAATTGGTTAGCTCTAAGTCAAGAGAATTAACCAGCAATTGATATTTTGTTTGATACGGCACCAGCAATTGCTGCATATACAAAATACCGGCACAGTAACTAAGACATTTATGCACCTGCTCTTCGAAAAAAACTTTTTGTTCGCCATTGCCAGCATAACCTGTTTGGTAAAAAGTTTTAATAATGATGTGCGGATAACCTGGCAGCCGATCCATTAAATGCAGCAGCGTTTTGTGAGATCTTTTTCCACCGATCCTGCCAATCAGGCGTATCAGCCTTTCGGCCTGTCTTGGTGTGCATTGCCCTTCCATAATAAATGCTTCAAGCAGTGGAAGCGACCGGTCGCCGGCCACATACAAAGCTTCGGCAACCATTTTTTCGTTGAAATGAAACTTGCCTAACAAAGTATTCAATAATTCTTCGTCTGCTATTTTGCCTGAAGCCATGAAAGCTTCTTTCATTACATCGGCATCGGGGTCGTTCATTAATTGCAGCACTTCATTTTTGTACAAATCATCTTCCAAATCCTGTAATATAAGTGCCGCCGTTTGCCTGGTGCCGGCCGCTTTTGAATTGACCATTTCCGAAAGCCGCACTTCAGCGGCCTGTTTGCTATAAGCATTGCCATATTTTAAAACACCGGTGATCGCTGCCCGTTGCACATCGAGTTCTGCATGATTAATGAAGGGCAAAATTTCTTCTTCCTTCATGTTTATTTTACTAAGTGTTTTTATAGCCTCTGCCTTTAATGCGCCATCTGCATCGGAAAATAATATCTCTCTTACTTTGTCTTCGGACCGTACAATATTTTTTTGATTGGCCAGTTGAATGGCCTCTCTTTTTATCAGTTTAGATGGATGTTCAAATGCCGATAAAACAATTTCATCGTCGAAAATATGTGGATGGGCCGCCAGCATTTTTAAGATATTAGAAGCTTCTGTTTCGCTGCCACTGCTCAACTTTTCTTTCAACCAACCAACGGTAGAAGAATCATTAACGGAGAATTCGGTATTGTTGAAAAAACGATTGCTGATGGTTTTTAAAAGTGTTTTTAAATATTGCTGGTGAATGCGATAAATACCAACGATCCATAAAAGACCCAGCACAAGTAATATGTAGTTCAAACTTGGCAGATGCATGTTGTGCTCAAATTTTAAGATCACCATCAGCAAAATGCCCGTCAATAAAGAAGCAAAAGGATCCATGATACCTTTTGTAATGGTGTGTGCCCGCAATCTTTCATGAGTGCCTAAAGGCTGCATCAGCGTAAGAAACACAGGTGTGTTGATAGAGGTGCGAAGAATATCAACAAAAATGGCCATCACACCAAAGAGATAAATAGAGAAGCTTCCCGGCCTTACCAGGCTATCGGAGATCAATACAGATGCTACCAATAAAATCATAAGCACCGGTGTAATCAGCAGCGATTTTATAATGCCTAAATTATTGATCAACCTTCCGGTAAAGATCATTTTTACAATTAAAGCCAGTATGCGTACTGTGGCAAAGAAAAAAGCGATGAATTGCGCCAGGGCTACATCGCTGTGAACCGCTTCTTTCACTTTTGCATAAAAAGCAAAATTGACAATGATAAAACAAGCCGAAGCAATGACAGTTAAAATAGCAATACGGCGTATCAACGCATTAGCAGAAAAATTTTTAACCAGGTGACTTACTGAATGCGCTGCATGTTTTGCCTCACTTTTGTGATGATGGTGTTTATTCAAATATCCTACCGACTCAATGTTGTGCAATGAAGGAAAGGAAGCCAGCATACACGCCAATCCTGCCCATAACAAGTTAGCAGTGCCAATATAACTTACCAGCAGCAGGGCTAATGTGTAGCCGATAAACTTTGCAGGAATATCGCCTGCGCTGATAAGGCCAAACAATCTTTTGCTTTGCCGCACATCAAACAGCAAAGAAGTAATGCCCCAAAATGCCAGGTTGTTCAATAAATACAACACATTGAACCAGGCCAGCATTAAAAATAAAAATCCCGGCGGCATGGCATCAACAGCAAATCTGAACAAGAGAAAGCTAAGCGCCATGAAAGCGGTGATGCATTTTGCCAGTGTAGTGATCTTAAGCTTAGCTTCCAGCTTTGAATACACATAACCTGCGATCCACAATAGAAAAGCGGAATACACAAACACCTTGGAGAGTTCGGCAATATTGAATTTATCAAGAAATAAAGCGAATGCAGCTGTAAAGAAAAAAGCAATGCCTGCACCCTGGAAAAACTCAAATATGAAAAGTGTTCTGACCAGTTTCCATTCACCCGATCTCACGTTCAAAATGCGCAGCATGGTGCTGGTTGGTTTCATAAACGGGAATTAGTAGTTAAAACAGCCTGTTTTTTTAACTGCTCCAAATGATTTAATTTTTTGAAGCTGCGGTTTTCGCGGGAGGATTGGGTAAAGTAATTGTGTCCTTCAATAAATTTTATCTGCAACTGTATCCACTCGGTTTCTGTTTGAACGATGCCCAGGGCAAAATATTCTTTTCTTAAATGGTTACTGATCATTTCAAAATCATCGCGGCCCAGGTAATCCAGATCGGCATCGCAAATAATTTCCCCCAAATGATCTTTTGGTGATTGGGGAATTTTTGTTGCCATGATAATGTCGCAAATCCGTTTAATATCCGCCGCAGAAAGATTGGTATTGACCAGATCTTTAATTACAATTTGACAACTCTCTTCTTCGTGGCCTTTATAGATAACCAGAAAACCGGTATC
The DNA here is from genome assembly GCA_051952715.1 of Flavisolibacter sp. GTDB lineage: Bacteria > Bacteroidota > Bacteroidia > Chitinophagales > Chitinophagaceae > Flavisolibacter. Next base: position 8,565 of record JBQCJM010000365.1, on the reverse strand, counting down.
GTGGTACAATGCTGCCAGCTTTAAAAGCAATAACTGGTGCGAGTCTGTAACGCCTTCTGCTGCTGCAATTCTTTCCGACGTGTTCAACACATCAATGGTATGGTTTACGCTGTGATAGGCAAAGAGCGGGTTGCTGTGCAATGACAGCATTTCCAACACTTTTTCTTTCAATATCTGAAAGTCAATTTGCATTGCAGCCAGGTTCATTTTAAAAATAACTCTTTTTGGTCTAAAATTTTATAACACATTCACAGCACTTGAAACCACCAGCCATGAAAGGAGGAACGATTGTATGTTCCTTCGTTTTTCTCCTCTCATAAAATTCCTTTTGCTTTAATTCAACGTGATCGTCTCTCTCAAGCCTTGGTTTTGAAAATGGTTAATGGTGAAGAAGAAAAGCATTAATGGTTTAACCGTATAAGGTATCCAGGTCAAATTTTTCAGGTTCTTTTTCTGCAGCCGTTTTATTTGGTTCTTCCTTATCTACTATCCGCACTTTCTCTTTAGCATCTGCTATTTCCTCGTCTATAAAATACATATCGATTTCGCCTACATTTTTTGCATAGATCTTTCCGCGGTATTTACAAGTGTACCTGTCTTTTATCAGTTCGAAAGTGGCGGCAGAAATGTTCACTTGTCCCGGCTCGCCATTACTTTCCATGCGGCTGGCAATATTTACCGTGCTGCCCCATATATCGTAAGCATATTTTTTCTTTCCCACCACGCCGGCCACCACCGGGCCCACATGTACGCCTACTCTCACATCCCAGGCAGGCAAGCCCTTTTCTGCTCTTCGCAGGTTATTTTGAATAACGTATTGCTGTATTTCAAGACCGGCTTTTACAATATTATAAGGGTGATCGCCATCGGGAGTAGGAATGCCACCGGCACACATATATGAGTCGCCAATGGTTTTAATCTTTTCAAGATTATTTCTCCCGATGATATCGTAAAAAGCCATGAAGCAATGATTTAATTCATCAACCAAATCTTCCGGCGACATTTTATCGGCAATGGAAGTAAAGCTTTTAAAATCGGTAAACAAAACAGAAACGCTTTCATAACTCCGCGGCGTGGCATGCCCGCTGTCCTGCAATTCTTTTGCGACCTCCTGCGGCAAAATATTCAGCAACAAGTGTTCGATCTGTTCTTTCTGATGGTCAAGTACTTTATTGATCTTAACCTTTGCTTTATAGTTTCTGTAAATAATAAAGGTGATGAAGAAAACAAAAACAAGGCCGGCAAGAAAAGCATTCTTTACAAGTTTTTGCCTTTTTAATTCGGCCTCTTTCAAAGACCTGTCTTTTGTAAGCAGGTTGATCTCACCCTGTTTCTTCTGGAGATCGAAATCAAATTGAAGCGTAGTTAATTTTTTATCTGTTTCTGCATTGTAAATAGAGCTTCTGACATCGGTGTAAAGTGTTTGGTATTTGAAAGCCTGGTCAAAGGCCGATATCTTCGAATAAGCAATGGCCATGTCGCGATAGAGATCGTTCAGAATATTATTGATGTTAAGTTCTACTGCCAGCTTTTCTGCCTTTTTATAATAATTCAAAGCCGAGTGAAAATCAGATTGCTTCACATAAACATCAGCGAGGCCCATTAAAGACTGTTCTGCATTTAGCTTGCCATCCAATTTTTGAGAAACAGCCAGCGCCTTATTATGTGATTGCAGCGCCAGTAGGTATTTGCCTTGTTTTAAGTAAAGCTTTCCCATAGCATTGTAAGCATTGGGGCTACTCTCCGAACTGCCATAGGCTTTCAGTGCCCTGTTGAAATAAGAGAGTGCTTTTTCATCTTCATTCCAATCGAAATAAATAGTACCGATGTTTACACAAATAGAACCCAATGCTTCATTATTTTTCAATTCTTCACAAATAGGAAGCGCCATCAAATAATAATGCAGGGCTTTATCATAAGTTTGTTTTTTATTACCATAGATAACGCCAATGTTGTTGATGGTGGAGATGATGCGGAGCTTATCATTGGTGCGTTCAGCAATCTTGAGCGATGCCAGGTAATTTTCAAGTGCTTTTACATTGTCGCCCTGGTTAAAGTAAATCACACCAATATTGCCAAGCAGGTTGGCAATGCCGGGGTCGAACCTAATGGATTCAAAAATGCTGAGTGATTGCCTGTAATACTCCAGCGCATCTAAATATTTTCCCTGGTCCAAATTCACCAGGCCCATGTTTTTCAGTGCATAGGCTTCGCCTTTAGCAAAATTTATTTTTTCTGCCAGGTCTTTGGCCTGTGTGGCTAATGCAAAGGCTTTCCCCGGATCGTCATTGCGGCGCTGCGTACTTTGATCCAGCAGATTATTGACCAAAGAAGTATCTGTTTCTTGCTCAGGTACAAGACCAGCCTGCGCAGTTACGTTTATTGAAATAAAAATAGAAGCGGCCCATAAAATAAGAGTGCTACATTTCATAACATACTTCGCTTTTCAATAGATTAATAATCGTTTTCAAGCCGGATCAATTGCAATGTGTAATAAGCAATGAATGATGAACAACAAGTTACCGTTATGTGTGAAACCTTTTTCCTGTTATCTCCATACATAAGATTTCACTTATTAACGGTATTCTTTGCTCATTGCAACTGTTTTAAAAAACCAATTCAACACTGCATACAAATACTTTTATCTTGCTATAACCAATTTTTTAAACTGCGTGCTTCCACCATTCTCGATTTGAATAAAATAAACGCCAGCGGCCAATTTACTTACGTCTATTTTCTTTTGATAGGTTCTTCCTTTTTCGCTTAAGCCATTATAAACTTCTGATAGCTTAGTTCCATTAGTACTAAATAATAACACACTTGTATTACCCGACACCAGGGGCACAAAAGAAATGTTTACGCTGCCGGTTGCCGGGTTGGGCATTAGCAATATGCTTTCGTTTGTTTTGATATCGGTGTTATTGTCGTTCTGTTTTATTGCTGTCTTTGTTATAACCTGTGCATTATTTACAGTGCAGGCACTGAAGTTATCGTTAGAGCTTGAACTTCCTGTATAGTTATTACCGCCGCCGCTTGTACCACCGCCTACAAGGTTGTTGATTTGAGGGATGGGTGTCCCTGCCTTATAGGCTCCATTGGAAGAAGACACTTGTCCGGCAGCAGCAATAGAGCTGTAAGTAAATTGCGGACGATAACCTGCCATGCCAAAATTCCATTGATCACTAAAGGATTTATTGCTGCTGAAAATACCTTTGACAATGGTGCTGGCCCCATTCTTCTTAGTAAAGCCGTTTGACGAATTAATAATGGCGCCTGTTATAAATATGTCGGAGGTACTGCTAAAGCCCGGTGGCACTTTTGTAATCCACGTATTGGTAGCTGCATCAAAATTGGTGACTGGTTGAGTAACAGTATTATCAGCTACAATTTTGCCATTAGGAATAGGCACATTATTTACCAGTGGGTTACAGGAAATATTATCAAGCGTCACGGTGCCTGCATAAAATGAAAGATAGTCGCCGTTTACTGCTAACTGTCCACTAACTTTTGTTTCAATATTAAACCACAAGCTTGTAGCCGTGTTGGGCTTGGGCGTATTATTAAAACTGGAGAATGGACTGTGTGTGAGCAAACATGGGTTATCGAGTACCGTTAATGTCCCATTTTGAAAACTTAAATTATAATTGGTAGAAACCAAACTTCCTGCAGCTATATTAATTGGATAAGTGCCTACGGGACTTGTTTGTACTGCCGTAGTCGTCAATGACGGAGCTCCTGTAAGGCCGCTTGTAGCCAAGGTTTCTCCATATTTAAATCCCGTGTAACTGGCGGTTAGTGGCGGATTAGGATCACCATAGGGTTTGCTAAGATCATCAGCTTTTACTGTTAACGGCACTTTGGTAATGGTGAGATTTCCTACGGCGTAAGTGATGGCGAAATTGTCATTGAGCAACGCACCCGGAATAATTTTTTGATTGCCTGCACCAAGGCCGGTTATAACATTTAATGTTTTTAACGAACTCACTATCCCATTATCCACATCTTGTTGGTCTATAACAACTGCTAACCTGTTAGCAGGGTCAGTAAGGCTGTTTGATATGGTCACTTGCTGGCCATTAGAAATAGTTACCTGCTGGCCATTGGAAATGGTCACTTGCTGGCCGTTGGAAATGGTTACATGAAGTGTATTGGAAATGGTTACCTGGTGACCATTGGAAATAGTAACCTGTTGCCCATTGATCAACGGAATGGTACCGAGCAATCCCCGGGCATTTACCTGCTGCACCGACGTTATCATATTGGTCTGCGCCGGGTTGGTATTGTAATCTAAAAGTGTTTGCTGTGTTATATCCACTACGTTGGTTTGGCTGCTAAGTGTCCGTGAGTTTTGCAATGAATAATCGGTAACAAGAAAGCTTAAGTTGGCCAAATCTGCAGGTGTCAAAACGTAAGGATTTACTACAGCCACTCCTGTTTCGTAGCCGGTTACAGATTGTGGGTTGATAATAGGCGTTTCCACGCCATTGGATATAGTTACAAATTGCCCGTTGGATATTGTTACTTGTTGTCCGTTAGAAATTGTAACAAATTGTCCATTAGAAATAGTAACCGGCATGGAATTGATCAATCCTAAATAATTGTTCGCCAAAAACTCCTGGTGCGATGTACTGATGTAGTTGAGAAGGTTGGTACGATCAGTTGCAGTAAGGTTAGCCGTTGGATCAATCATATAATTGAAATCAATCGCTCCAATAGCTTGTCCATACACTACAGTTTTATCGTTGGGCTTCACGGTAATGGGCAGTTTCTGAATAGTTAATATGCCGGGCACCGTATCGTAAGTAAATCTTTCCAAAAGTGCAACGTCTGTTGAATTAGTAAGATCAAATGTTCGTACAGGCTTTATAAAGTATTGGCTGCCTATACTTGACAAAGCATTAGCATTAGTAGCATAGGTCAGATTTTGAAGGCCAAGTTCATCTAAGGTTAAACCGCTATTTGCTAATAGTACGCCGTCCACTGTTATAGTAGATGTAAATGCAGGCAATTGCTCTCCAAATTTCTTTGTTTGATTATCTCCTACAATTCTTACCGCTTTTTTCGGAATATCGAAAAACAATATGGTGTTAGAGCAGCCGCCATCGCCATCGGCTTTTGCAGGCGTACATACCTTAATAGCAGGATTCCCTTCAAGGTTCGTAATTGTGGTTGTCAGCTCGGTGTTATTGACAAAGGTTGTGGTTACCGCTTCATCTCTTATATAAATCTGTGACTCGCTTGTAAGATAATCGCCATGAACAATTAGTGTAAACGTACCCGATGTATTGTCGGGTGTGATGTTAGATGGATATTCCAGCGAGATCAGTAAAGGTGTTGGTGCAGCAAATGTGCGCATAGCAGAATCGGGTTGAATTAACCCGGCACCGGCTGCATTGGCTGAGCCAAATTTTAAAGCTGCATTTTGCAATAATGCTTTTACACCATCGGGTGTCAGCGTCTCATTCTTAAATTTTTTTCTTCCTTCTATTAACAAGGCAGCGGCAGCGGCGGCATGCGGCGCAGCAGCCGAAGTTCCAAAGAAGTTAGAGAACGGGTCGACATCTTTTGCAATATCCGCTCCCATGTTTACACTTGTATTTACGCCGTCAGGAGCAGCAATATCAGGCTTATTTCTGTTCAAACTGCCAACAGGGCCACCAATAGATGAATAAGGCGCAATCAGTGGCGATGCATTAAACGCTGGCGTATTAAAATAATTAACAGCGCCTACGGCAATAGCACCCGCAGCATTGGCATGACCCACAATAGTGGATGTGCCTGAATTATATTCAGCTATCACAGCATCGCCGCGGAAAATAATGTATTTGATCCGTGGCGAAGGTGTTCCGGCGTTGGCTCTTACAATTAAAATATTGGCATTAATTTGTGTAACTGTATTGGTTACTGTGTATGCTAAAAATTCAAATGGATCGCCGTTGGTATTATCCCTGTTATAACCACAAATAATATTGCCGCTTTCGTCCGTAAGATAAAGATCAAAATCATTTTTTGTTCCACCGGACTGCGTTTGGCCAAGCGAATAAATATCATCTTCCCATTGCAAGGCAATTGTGTATGAGCCTGGCTTTAAAGTGATCTTTTGATAAATATCGCCGCCGCCAAAATTATGCGCTGTGGTTCCGGCGGGAAAAGAAGCCGGCGCTGCTACAGGATTGTAAACCGCTTCGTAAGATTTGTTACCAAAATTGCCTGCCGATGAAAAGTAACTCACACCTGATGCTTTTACCTGGTCAATTGCCTTTGCTACCGGGCCATCCTGTAAAAAAGGTTCGTTAATGAAAGTAACATCATCAACAATTACATTACAACCAGCCTGCTGCATTTGAAGAATGCCCTGCGCAAAATCGCCCTGGCTTATAAAACCGGTACGGAAGGCCAGTGATGCTTTTGGCGCCACATCGTGTACAATCTGCAGCATAGCCCTTCCTTCATCGGAACGTGAACCAAAAGGATAATCCAGTAATACCTGTACAGGCGTGGCATTAACCGGATTGTTCAATCCGGGCAAATCCTGTGTTATTACATCGTTATCGGCCGGGTTGTTCGTCGAATTAGCCAAAGTGTTATAGCTGTCTGAAATGACACCAACTTTTACACCAGCACCTTCAATATTTTGTCCCTGGTATTTGAAACCATTGCGTAGCAGGTAAGCGCCAATAGCTGTATCACCCGCATCTTGTATAAACCCGCTATTTCCTAAGGGTGCATAAACCGGTCGCACAAAATTGATAATGGCTCCCTGGTTATTTAAATCAAGCAAGTTAGCTATGGGGTACTTTCCCGTAATGATCAAATTGTTCGATCCGTTGCTAATGGTATCCGTCATGCCATGGTTAAGAAGATAATTTAATGCGGCGGCTCTTTGTCCATCGATAACAATTACTTCAATAAAAACATAACCGTCCTGTATCACCAAAACTTTTTTGGCTTCGTCGCTGATATTTACGGTAAGAGAAGTTAGTTCTGCGCCAATAATAGTGCTCACCTTCCCCGGCGTTGGCGGGTTAAATGGTTTGATCACTTCATCGTTAACCAAAGGCGCTGCAGCCATACTAACACCGCTTTGCACATTAATGTTTTTTCCACTCCACAAAGCGCCTACCACTTTAGCTTCACTCGATCCCTGCCCTACATTGATATCTCCATTGGGCGCATATACAGTGCCGTACCAGATAGAACGTTTGTTGCCCGAAGCACCATTGCTAATAGACCAGGCCGTTGCTTTGTCCGCGGACGTGGAACCGTTGCCCTGCACTTCCATATAAACATGAGAAGCATCGCCTCCGTTGGGAAAAGTTATATTTAATTTATACAAATCAACATCGCCCTTTACATAAATGCGAATAACGGCGTTGGCATCATTTTGAAAATCAAAAACAAAATTGTTGAAGTTGCCCGAGTTCTTTATGGATTTGAAATAATAATTTCCACCACCTGCAAGAGTGAGAGTTTTATTTCCGGAAAGTAATACATCACCGTAAGAGCCCGATGAAATGACTTGTGAGTTTGTAATGTTGCGTGAGCCTGCTGAAATAGCAGAAACAGCCGGTAAGGATGGCAAAGCTTTGAATGTTGGATCAGGCTGAATGCCACCGCCAGGCGCAGGCCCGCTATAGGTTCCTGAAAGTGTTACAGACCCGGTGATAAATCCTCCGCCTATCAAAACGTTACCCTTTACTGTAGCATTTCCAGTGATGGCTGCGTTCGACCCGGCCTGCAAAATATTGCCTATTGCATTGTTGTTGTTAGCTGCCCACAGGCTACCTGTGATGGTGTTGCTATTTGACAAATTAATTTGCCCGCCACTGTAAATATCGCCTGCAATAGTGCTGTTGCCCGTTGTTTGCACCAGCATGCTGCTTCCTATAGCTCCGCCAGTGACAGCGGTTGAAGTACTTAGCTGCACCCTGTTTCCACCATATAAAGCAAAATCTCTTATGTTTAATTGCTGCGCATTGGCAATCGTTATCAACGTAATGCCTATAAATAAAGAGAGTTGAACGGCTTTTAAGAATCTTCTCATAACATCGTTTTAATTAGTTATAGCTATGAGCTTTCAGGTAAGTACAGCATCAAACATAATTGGCTGATATGGCCAAAATGAAGGCGTGATCCAAAGGTTGAATGAGATTTAAACAGGGCTGATTAAAACGAAATAGTGAGATATAACGAATCTCTAAATTTTAGAAGGATTGGAAAAGTAACTATAGGGGATGGATTGATTGATAAAAAATCCAATTTGATACATTAAATATAGTTTTTAAGCATAGAACCACCAAAAGCAATGAAAATTTTTTTACAAAGCACCATCATGTTCCTGACTATTCATCAGCAATTTTTAGCCTCCAGGTTGTGTGAATTTTTCCTGTTTTGCCCAGCTTGTCAAGTTGTTCCTGGGTGGCGTTTTTAAGCGCCTTTTTTACAGCGCTTATATTTGAATAATCGGGCTCAGCTTCTTTATCAATAACAAATCCAGCGCTTTTAAAAAAATCTACCGCATCTTCTATACTATCAAACTTATTTTCTTCTACGTGATGTTTGTCT
>JBQCJM010000364.1:0-5730 GCA_051952715.1 Flavisolibacter sp. | reverse complement strand
AAAACCGGCTAAAAGAATTAAGTAGCAATCAGGCTACTCGTCTGGCAATAGCAGCAAATATGATGGATGTTAACTGCCGCTTTTCCCAAATCGCCTCCACCTTTTTAGCTGGCTGTTCAGGGCTGATTCTGAAAATCTAAAGCCCCGTGCTTTTCCGGTGAATCTGTGGTGGTGGTGACCGATAGCTCACATAAAAAAGGAGAAGCAACAAAATGAATCTTCATGATAAATCAATTCCTGGCTATCCCCCGAAAAGCAAATCCATAGTTAGTTGATTGTCTACATTACCGATAGCATGAATGTTGCTTATAACTCCAAAAGTGGTAATCATAGTAACAAAAACGGTTTTCTTTGTTTTCGTTTCTGATTTAAAAACATCTTTTTTTCTTTTGAGTTCTTCAGCATAGGCTTTTGTAACTGTGTATTCAGAATCGGAATACTTTATTTCACAAACATTGATACTATGATCATTGCGGTCTATCAAAAGATCAATCTGCGCACCGGTAGTATCCTTACGCGGAACATAACGCCAAACTGATTCAATCGTTTGTACAGCAGAAATCCCCAGGCCCTTTTTTATTTGTTCGATGTGTTTAAGACAAATGGTTTCAAAAGCAATGCCGCTCCAGCTTTTCCACGAAGAAGTTGATGATAAACGTATCCACGTGTTCATTGCGCTGGACCTATGCTTTTCGATGTACTTTAAGTAAAACAGGGAGTATTCGTCTGTGAGTTTATAAATAGCGTCTTTTGCTGCTTTTTCAAATGGAACATACGAAGTAAGAAAGCCGGATTCTTCCAATTCGTTCAAAATGGTAGTTGTTGTTCCTCCGGAAGAAAGCTTACAGGCAATGATAATTTCATTTCGTGTAAGCCCTTTGCCTTTCTTTGATAATTCTTTTACAATCTTCATGTGATGATGTGCTTTGTCGAATAAGGAGCTATATAGTTTATCAAATTCATCATGAAGAGTACCATCCTTTGTAAAGCAAGTGCGATCAATACATTGTGCTGCGCTTTCTCCTTTGCGAACGTTTTTTAAATAAAACGGGATACCACCCATTGCCATATAGATTTGGAGTATCTGATATCGATCCAAATTCACTGAGCGGCTTTTCAGATAGGCTTCTGTTTCCAGGAGGTTGAATGGCAAAAGCCTTATGGATTGTGTTATACGGTTATGTAATCCTCCTTTATTGCGAACTACATTTTTGATCATCCATGATGCCGCAGATCCACATATTATTATGAGCAGGTTTTTTTGTTTCACTCCCCAATTATTCCAGAAATAACTGAAGGCCGATAAAAAATTTGACCGGGGTGTATCCAGCCATGGAAATTCATCAAAGAAGACTACTTTTTTTTCCTTTTGTATTTGCGGCTCAAGCCATACTTCAAACATAGCAAAGGCAGCGCCCCAATTTGATGGTACTGCAAAGGGCACTCTACTTTTAGAAGCTCTTGTAAGCTCACGGCTAAAATTTTCCAATTGTGCCTTTAACGGCGCATTGTGTGATCCGGTAAATTCAAAAACAATTTCGTTTTCAAACAAAGAATGCACGAGGAAGGTTTTGCCCACTCTCCTTCTTCCATATATGGCCACGAGTTCTGATGCGGGTGATTTGAATAGATTTCCCAAGACTTGTTGCTCATTGCCCCGCCCAACTAACAGTTCCATGAAATTATATTTAGCCAAAACTAAAAAAATCACAACGATTTGGCTAAATATAAAAAATTAAGTTAGCCAAAAATGGAAAAATAATAAAGATTTGGCTGGATAGAAGGAGTCAAGTCGTACCTTTATTAAAGCTCTTTACTTCGACTTGATTTTTCAAATTGTTTGCAAATTGTTTGCAAATTCGGTTAAAAAGCAAAAAGGCCGCTTGATGCGACCTTCTTAACTTACTGATTATCAGTGCCCCGGATCGGACTTGAACCGATACGACCGTTGCGGGTCACAGGATTTTAAGTCCTGCGTGTCTACCAATTCCACCACCAGGGCTTGTTCCAATGTTTCAGGAACTCCAAAAAAAATCTCCCGTTTTGGGCGGGAGATTTCCTGAGCGGAAGACCGGGCTCGAACCGGCCACCCCGACCTTGGCAAGGTCGTGCTCTACCAAATGAGCTACTTCCGCATTGATAAGAACTTTAAGGGGTTGCAAAAATAAGTATTGAAACTATTGCAACAAAAAAATTCTGTTATTTAGGCGTACTATATTTTGGAGTGTACAATGTGCTTTCCTGCACTACTACATTTTGTGGTGTGCTGTTCTCAAAACGTTTGTTGTAAAGTTTGTAGCAACTACCAAACAAAAATGCCAGCCAGCAAAAAACTGAGAGATAAAAAAGAAAAGCAGAGGAAGAAACCCAACTGTGTGTAAAATCACGATCCTGCACTTTTTCCAACTCCTCCTGATATTCCGCTTGACGATAGTCCATAGTGAAATTTTGTGGTGCAAAAATAATGTATCAAAGCATTTGTTAAAAAGATTTGGTCATTTTTTATTTTGACTAACTACAATTTCACTGAACAGCTTTTTCCCCTGCACAAAATATTTCCATATTACAGCGCCACGATATACGCCTGCAAGGTCTTTTAAAGGTTTTCTTTTAAAATTATGTAACGGTTTGTTAGCAAAAAAAACCCAATAAAAAAAAGCCAAATGCGCTTTTATCACCGCTATAAAATAGCCACCGTCGCCCGTTAACAAGGCCTTGAACGCTGCTAGTTGATCAAGCGCCATTCGGTATAAAATCTTCCACTTTTCATTCCACGAAAGATTTTTTGCCAGCATAATTTGATTGTTGCGATAATTCAAAAAAGTTTTCCTGGAAGCGCCTTTTGGGAGTGTGCCACCACCTACATGATAAACCGTTGATGCCGGGCAACAGTAAATTTTATAACCCGCCAGCTGTATGCGCCAACACAGATCTATTTCCTCCATGTGCGCAAAAAAATATTCATCAAAGCCCTGCAATTGTTGATAAACTTTGCTTTTAATAATGAAGGCGGCGCCGGTAGCCCAAAATATCTCCTGAGGCGTATCATACTGCCCTTTGTCCCTTTCACAAAATTCAAATACACGGCCTCTTGCAAACGGATAACCATAACTATCTATCCAACCGCCTGCAGCACCAGCGTATTCAAAATAATTTTTGTTGTGGTACGAAAGAATCTTGGGTTGGCAGGCAGCGGCCCTTTCTTCATTTTCCAATAATTCTATAACAGGATTCAACCATGCCGGTGTCACTTCCACATCCGAATTCAAAATCACATAATAATCTGCCTTTACTTTCTTCAGCGCTTCGTTATAACCTTTTGCAAAACCAAAATTTTGAGAAAGGATGATCAACTCAACTTGCGGAAACTGTTCTTTTAAAAAATTTATAGAATTATCAGTTGATGCATTGTCTGCCACAACTACCCTGTAATTTTCATAATCGGACGACAAAACCGAAGGAAGAAATTTTTCCAGGTAAGATCGGCCGTTCCAATTTAGAATAACAATAGCAACAGATGGCAGTGTCAAGCAGTGTATTATTTGTTCAAAAATAAGAGAAGCTTAAATAAGTAGGCTACTTAATACATTAGGATGGTTCAAAGATTTTTGATTCGATTTGAATATGAGACATCATGAAGCGACTATATTACTGTTTATACAGCTTCGGATATTCATTGATGCAACAGACGATTTCAAATCTGCAAACTTATTAATGTTATATTTCCAACTTCATATTTCATACTTATTTTTAAGCAATGTTTCGTCAAATTATAAACTGGCGTACGCTTTTGTCTCTTGTTGCCATACTCATTGTAAGCGGCACTATTTGGTATTCATCTTACCTGGCAAAAAAAATTGAAAAAGAAGAGCGACAAAAAGTGGAAGAATGGGTTCAGTATAGTACATCGCTTTTAAATCCAAACAACACAGGCGATACAAGACTGCATTTAAAAGTGATACAGAACAACGAAGACATTCCAATTATCGAAACCAATGAAAAAGACAGCATCACTAATTATCAAAATCTTGATTCGGCAAAAGTTGAAAAGGATAGTTCTTATTTATATACTACTTTAAAAAAGTTTAAGTCGGGCAGTGAACCTATTGTTTGGCAAGATCCTATTGACTCGTCGCACATTAACCGCTATTATTACAGCCATAGCCGGCTATTGACAGAAATACGTTACTTCCCAATTGTGCAATTATTTATTGTTGGTTTGTTCATTTTCATTACCATCACTGCTTTGCGCAGCAGTTATAGGTCTACGCAAAACCAGGTATGGGCGGGCATGGCCAAAGAAACAGCGCACCAGCTAGGAACGCCGGTTTCATCGCTGGAAGGTTGGGTGGAAATTTTAAAAGAAACGCATGGCAACGAAAATTTTGTACCCGAAATTGAAAAAGATGTTACAAGGCTGCGCCTCGTTTCTGACAGGTTTGGTAAAATTGGAAGTACACCTCAACTGGAAGAAAGAAACGTTATTGAACAAATAGAAAACATGGTGGAATACATTCGAAAACGTGCAGGTGGAAAAGTATTTTTTTCAATTGATACGCATGACGTAGAAAAAATTCCTGTGCAGATATCCGCACCACTTTTTGACTGGGTGATTGAAAATCTTTTGAAAAATGCTTTGGATGCTATGGAAGGCAAAGGTTCTATCAATGTTGACATCAGAGACGGTGCGAACAATGTAACCATAGATGTAACCGATACGGGCAAAGGCATCAGCAAGCAAAATATTGATAAGGTTTTTAAGCCGGGATTTACTACAAAAAAAAGGGGATGGGGATTAGGGTTGAGTTTATCGAAACGCATTGTGGAGCAATACCACAAGGGAAGTTTAACTGTAAAGAGCTCGGAGCCGGGAAAAGGAACAACTTTTAGAATTGTTTTAATAAAATAAATACATTTGCTGCCCCGAATGAATACGTAATTGAGACAGAGCAGATAAAGTAATTAGTTCTTTGGTTTCACTACGTTCCTTATTTGATATTTTTTTGCCCGGGTGGCGAAATTGGTAGACGCACCACCTTGAGGTGGTGGCGCTGGAAACGGCGTGCTGGTTCGAATCCAGTCTCGGGCACTGAATGTGATTGAAGGCAATTCTTTTTAGAATTGCCTTTTTTATTTTCTTGTATATCTCTTGCCAGTAGCAACATACTCGGCCAGGAAATTAATGAGCAATCTTTTGCAGTTGCTAAATCTGATTTGCTGGTTACAGGTGAATATCCCGATAACATCTGTCATGGAACACGTTCATTCATAATTGCAGCAAATTCAAATCCGTTAATACCATTCAGTATAAGTACACTTACTGCTTATTTTTTCTGAAAAGGATCTTTTTTACCAATTGTTACTTTTTACCAAAATGAAACGTGTTGCTTTGATGTTTCAGTTTTAAGAGATACGAATGCATCATTGATATCGGTAATAACCTTATGCATAGTACATGTCTACGTGAGAATCAGTCATTGGCTCGCCGGCGTTATTAAGACAATAATTGAAAATGGATAAAGTTCAGCGTAGTCGATATCGGCCACTGGCCTAAACTTCTGCTAAAACTGATTTTTTCAGTGCAGGAGGTTTAAGGTCATACTCTTTTTCTGACAGGTATCGTTCGGCATCGAGAGCTGCCATACATCCGGAGCCTGCTGCGGTAACGGCCTGCCGGTAGATTTTATCCTGCACGTCGCCTGCTGCAAATACGCCTTCCACATTGGTTTT
>JBQCJM010000363.1:0-3141 GCA_051952715.1 Flavisolibacter sp. | reverse complement strand
AGCATCCGGGGCAAGGTGCGAATAAGTAAAATTGGTGGTAAGCAACTCAGGCATATTCTCTACATGGCAGCGCTCAATGCCAAGAAAACCAATCCGGCATGCAAAGCTCTTTTTGACCGCCTGGTACTAAAAGGGAAAAATAAAAAACTGGCCATAATTGCCGTTTGTAACAAACTTCTAAAACAGGTATTTGCGGTCGTCAAATCAGGTGTTCCTTACAGCGATCAGTATTATAAAATTATTGCCTGAAATATTTGGTTTTTTACACAGTTCGTGTTGAGCGCATACTCTATCTTTTTTTCAGTCTTTCGGTTCGAGCTAATGATGCTTGTTTCAAGATAAAGTCTATGCTCCAATCATACGTACGTGTAAACTCAAAGTTGGCGTCAAATATGCCTCCACGTAAGCAATTGTAAATATCCTTGCACAAGGTGATTAAATTTTCAGCGTCTTGTAATGTCAGGTTCTGCGGCATTGCACCTTTGTCGCGATGAGCATACAATGTGTCTCTCGACGTTTTAAACTTTTTAATGACCTCACTTTTGTTTTTTATCTCGTTTCTGAAATAGTTAATTCTTTCAAGCATTTGAGTTCGGTCAACGAAAACGGCAGAAAATCGCTTTTCCTTGTTTTGCGTTATCAGTTGTAATAAATGTTCATCTAATTCTTCAGTTTCAAGTCTTTCAAAAAGTTTATGAAAATTATACTTCTGGTTTCTACTATTAACAAGAAGCTTGTTTAATTGAACGGTGATTATAAACCAAAGTTGATAATAGTGATTCCGAAAAAAGCCATGGTTCTTTATCCAATCTTCGTTTTCATACTTGTTGTCAAACAGACGACTTGCATTATTTAGAGAGATGTACAAGTCTGTTATAATTTTTGCAGTCTGCTCAAACCAATCTTTTAATTCTTCAGTAGTCATTTGCCGTCAAAAAGAGTTGCGCCCAACGGCCACGCATTTATGCAGGCATGGAAATAGAATTCCTGTCTGCCCAAACCGTCAGCTAAATTTATAATTAAAAGTTCATTGTTTATTACCATAGTTCAATAAAGTTCGTTCAGCCCAGAACTGCTGCTGAAATCAGCACCACTGCTCACTTTTAGTACTTCAGCCAGGCTTGCATAAATGCGAATGTTAGGCGCATCTTGTTGGAAACTTATGACTTTAGTAATTTATTAATCAATCCGTTGAAATACGCAAACGTCTCCGTTCCCTTTGAACCGAATTGCATATACGCTATTTTTCCTTCTTTGCTTATAATAATTGTATAGGGCCAAACGCTAAATAATTTAAAGTTGTTACGCCGAACTTCATCATTGTTAGCCACTATATTAAACTTCCATGGATGTTGTTTAAGGAATTTTCGCACCATTGCCGTGCTGTCATAGGTCAACGAGATGAAAGTCACATTTTTATTGGCATAAAATTCAACTAACTTATTAAATCCTGGTATTTCCTCAATACATGGTCCACATCGGGTAAACCAAAAATTTAATACTACAACTTGTCCTTTCAATTTTGAAAGTTCAATCCTTTTATCGTCAAGTGTGATAGCTTGAAAATTTGGTGCTGAAACTCCTAATAGACAACTGTCCCTTTTTTGAGCCAGTGCAAAATAAAGCGAATCAACATAAGTTAACTTACTTAATGATTCAGAGCAAATTTTATATTGGGTTTCATAAGTCTGAGCCTTAGTTGTAAGAGAAAATCCAAAGGTGATAATTAATAAGATGTACAATTGTTTTTGTCTCATGGTTCCATTAAACTTTAAAAAGTTATAGTGATTCGTCATTGCGCCTAACGTCTACGGCTTGCTGCAGGTGGGGAAATAGAATTCCTTTCTGCCGAACCGTTGCCAAATTTATAAATAAAAATTTATTGTTTATTCTACCGCTCAACAGAGTATTTTCTGCCCGGAACTGCTGCTGAATAATGAACAAAAAGCTCACTTTTATTCCTTTAGCCCCACTTGCTGCAAACCGATGTAAGCAGCCGTTATTCTTGTTTCTGCTCTTTAAAAATATCTTCTAATGTGTCTTTATACTTGGTAAACTTGTAAAGATTTCGTTCTTTCAGAATTGAGCCAAGCAATAAGTCGTTTTTCTCTTTTTCTGTTCCACCTTCTTTGTTCAAACAAATCAGATGAAACAAAAGCGTTTCATAATATTTGTCAAGGTAATAGCTCTTGTAACTCTGCTCCCCTTCGTCCTGTACAATTTTTATCTCAAAGTCTGTGAAGTAAAAGTCGGTGTATTGATAATAAGGTCGTCCGTTAAATCTGGGATATTTCTTTATGTTATAATATGCTTTTTGGGTATTCGGTGGTTTCACAACATTCATATAACCCCAAATCACGCTGTTGCAATCTCTGATACAGCGCAGAAAGAAAATTCCTTTTTCTGTGTCGTCCTTAAAGTTGTAGTCTTTAAGTTTGAAATCAATTCTTGAAAAGTCAAACGGCTGATTTTTGTTACCAACCGCTGTAAATAACATTCCGTAATAATTGTCAACTAATTCATAAGTAGGAATGCTTTCAGATGTCAAACTGTCTATAAGTTTATTGTTGTCAATTTGATTTTCTTTCCGTAGGTTAAGATTTATTGCCCTGATAATGAAAATTTGCTTCAAAGTCTGGTCGTCAGGTCGGGACAAAAACTGCTGTGTCAATAACTTGCTTTTTGTCGTGATTGTTTGAAGAATAAAGTCTGTCGCAGTTTTTAAGTTTTCTGGAACGTTTGCCTTCATGTCTTTGAATACATCTTTGGTCGGCTCGTTACGAAACATAAAATCTTTGTAATTCTTTCCAAGCTCAATAAGTTTTTCATTGTTGTTTGTCTGTCCGAAAGTCAGAAGCGTCAAACAAAGTCCTAAAAATGTAAATGCTGTTTTTTTCACTGTGTCGTTAGTTTTTAATGGCGGCTTACGAACAGGGCTTTGTGCAGGTAGGGAATTCAACATTCCGTCTGCCCAAAACCGTCAGCCGAATATAGAATAAAAAAGTTGATTATTTGTTCGGTTGCTGATAAGAATTCCGTCTGACCGAACTGTTGATGATAGCAGTCCAAATGCTGATGTTTATTCCGTTTGCCCCACTTGCGCAAAACCCATTGTTGCACGCCGTTTATTTGGACTTATCT
>JBQCJM010000362.1:0-14165 GCA_051952715.1 Flavisolibacter sp. | reverse complement strand
TTGAGGCAATGCTTTGCGTTCAGGCCCACCGGGAACAGTGATAGAAAGAAACTCTATTATAGCACATGACCGGAGAACTCCAACGGCGTCACATTAAAGAGCCTTTTCACATACCCTCCGGGAGGATTAATTGAAGTGAGTATTCTTTCTTGCTTTGCAGTCGTAGATATTTATATACGCACCATTATAGCTCAATAAATTGCCGTTGCTGTCGAACACATGGCCAGTTATCGGGTGTTCGCCTACATAGCCAGGCGCTGCAAATGTCGGCTTCTCATCCGCTACTTCTATATAGGCTGTGCGTTTGTTAATTGGGTTCAGGTCGGGTAGCCAGCCCATAAACTGCGCCAGGTCAACCGCATCGCTTACACCGTTCGTGCTGAAATGATCGGAGTAGAATTGATGCGTAGCGGTAACACTAAGATCGTAGGTAAAAAATATCCCTTTATCCGTACCGTCCTGTTCTCGATAAATGCGTGTGACGTTTCCATTTGCGTCATAAGAGAGATGGAAATCAAATAAATCCCAAATAAGATAATACGACAGGCGGCCATCTTTATAGAAAAATTCAGAAGTAAGGAATGTATTTCTGTCCTCGGGAACATTACCTGCAGTCATTTTTATCAGCCGGTGCCGGGCATCGAACGTGGCCACCGAAAAGGTATCTGCCGGATTTTTCAAATCAAGCAGGTAAACCGTAGTCCCGTTGTACCGTACCAGTAAAGCAACCGAATCACGGAGTCCTAATGTGTATTGGGCCGCTACGACTTTAGTCACTTTGCCACTACCATCAAGTTCCTTCCGGTATTGTGAAAACAGACCCCCTCCATCTTCTGGCGACCCCTCTATGAACACTAAAGATTGTATTAGTTCGCAGGTGCTGTCTTTATGCGATGGATTGGGAAAATGTGGATCCTTTTTACAGCTTACAAAAAGAACAGCCGCACAGGCAAGGCATACGCCAACAATGCTTCTCATACAAGTTCGTTTTTAGATAAATAATCAAACCCAAACTTGTTTAGATAGTGCGGATGGGAGATTTAGAGTATTTAAATGTAAGAAAGAATTACCATTTATAAAAAAATTTTACGCCAGCAGACGCCAAAAGCTATGCAGAAAGTGCGGTAAAGAAAGTTGAATGGCAAGAACCCGTGACGAACAAATATGTGTAACATCAAAACACACTCTCTTTCCCTGAAGACACACTAAAGCGGAAGACCAGTCAGGAAAAAAACAGGTAAATAAGGTATAAGGCATACAACAGCGTACGACAATAACCACCTACCCAATATTTAACACATCCTTCATGTCGAAAACACCTTTTTTACCGGCAATGTGTTCGGCAGCCAGCACGGCGCCTAAGGCAAAACCTTTGCGGCTGTGTGCCGTGTGAATGATCTCAATATCGTCAATAGCAGAAGCATATTTTACATAGTGCGTACCTGCGGCGGGGTCAACTCTTTCGCTGATGATAGAAAGTTCTTCGGGTGTTGCTGCTGCATTATTCACCCAGTTCTTTTTACGGGGCAGCTGGGAAAGAATGCCTTCGGCCAGTGTTACTGCTGTACCACTGGGTGCATCTATTTTTTGTGTGTGGTGTACTTCTTTCAGCATCACCTCATAATCGGTGTGAGGCGCCATGAGCTTTGCCAGCAACTTGTTCACCTCAAAAAATATGTTGACGCCAATGCTAAAGTTACTGGTGTGTAAAAAGGAGCCGCCTTTTTGCAGGCAGTATTGTTTCATCTCCTCCAGCTTTTGGTTCCAGCCTGTAGAACCGCTTACCACCGGAACACCGAAGTCGATACACTTCTTTACGTTTTCGTAAGCACTGTCGGGGCCTGTAAACTCAATCGCTACATCGGCCGGCGCTATATTTTCTTTGGTAAATTCTTCTGTATTATCAATGTGTATTTTCAATACCACTTCATGGCCACGTTCCAGGGCTATTTCTTCAATCATGTGTCCCATTTTGCCGTAGCCTATCAATGCTATTTTCATAAGTATTACACCAATTTTAAAGTGCGAATTACATGAATTTTTACGACTTGCACGAATTGTTGATGGAGAGGAGCGATGTGTGTACAGCTATTTGAACGCCAGCACCAGGCTAATACCGTTGGTGCCTGCCATTTGGCTGTGGCCCACTTTGAAATTAAAGCTCAGGTCGGGGCTTACGTCAAAAGCTTTAAGGTGTGCATCTACGGTAGCATCTACCACATTCAATCCCCAAAGAAGAATGAAGACCAGCACAGAATAATCAATATCCCTGCGGTACTCATCACGATAGTTGCGAATGGCATTTACATCAAGCACTTTATAAATCTGCTGCAGCTTGTTATAGTTGGTGGAGTCGGGCCTTAATACGCCTGTTACCGGGTCGGGGATAGATGGCGTGGTAGCTTCGATCCTTGCTTTGTAGGCAAACCGGAAATCTCTGTAACTCTGTAAATTAAAAATAAACACACCTGCAGAAACGCCTAATGCGCCGTACACAATGGGTATCTTCCAATATTTTTTATTGTAAAACTGTCCCCAACCCGGAATAAGGGCAGAACGGATGGCCGCCTTTTTGGGCGAATGATGCAGCATTACCGAATCTACCTTGTTAACCTTTGCTACAACCGGACTATCAATTTTGGGTAATGAGTCTACAGCAATGCGTGGTCTTGTTGTGTCGAAGTTGGTTGGATTTTTTGTAGAATCAACCTGGCAAAAGCCAATAGATGCCTGTAATACAAAGAGTATAAAGAGTATAAACTTTATTTTATGGACGCTGCTATTAGTCAATGCTCACATTCATTTGATCCAACAATTTGTTTAGCTCTTCCAACGAGTAGTAATCGAAAGTAATTTGGCCGCTTCCGTTTTTACTGTGCTTCAGCACTACTCTTGTGCTGAAATGGGAAGCCAGTTTATCTTCCACCTTTTTATAACCGTCGGGTAAAGTATTGTTCGTTGCTTTTTTCCCTTCTTTTTCTTTGTATAAAGCTCTTACCAGGTTTTCTGTTTGACGCACAGACAGGTCTTTGGTTTTTATTTCATCGAAAATATAAAGCTGCTTATCAATTGTATCCACATTGATCAACGCCCTGGCATGTCCCATGCTGATCTCGCCATTGCGAACGGCTACCTGTATGTCAGGTGGTAGCTTTAGTAAACGAATATAGTTGGTAACCGTGCTGCGGTCTTTTCCCATTCTCTCTGCTACCTGCTCCTGCGTATGGTCGAGTTCTTCCATCATGCGCTTATAGCTTAAGGCAACCTCCATAGCGTTCAGGTCTTCACGTTGCAGGTTTTCAAGCAAAGCAAGTTCCAACAGTTCCTGGTCGTTGGCCTGGCGTATGTATGCCGGCACGTCTTTAAGGCCAGCCAGTTTTGCTGCCCTTAATCTTCTTTCACCCGAAATTAAACGGTATTTGTTGCCATGAAGTTTTGAAACCGTTACGGGCTGAATGATATCGTGCAACTTGATAGAATGCGCCAACTCCTGCAAAGCCTGTTCATCAAAATCTTTACGTGGTTGCTTGGGGTTGGTTTCAATATTTTCAACAGGCAGGCGCATCATGCTTGTAGCTGCTTCCACCACCTGGGGTTTCAATTGTCCTGCTGTATTTTTTAGATCGGAGTCGATACTTTGTAGTAAGGAACGAATGCCTTTTCCGAGGGCATCTTTATTTTGCTTGGGTTGAGTCATGAATAATTTAAGATTTAAGATTTCAGATTTTCCCGACCTCTGAAACAAAGTTAGCTATGGTGCATGTTAATAAATCTGCAATCTGCAGATCTATAGTTCTATTATGCGTTCTTCCTGAGGAATCTTTGTCAGGTTATTTTTTTGAAGGATCTCTTTGGCAAGGTTTAAATAATTCATGGAGCCTTTGCTGTTGGCATCGTACAAAATAACGGGCTTGCCAAAGCTTGGCGCTTCACTCAGTCGGGCATTGCGGTGAATGATGGTACTGAAAACAAGGTCTTCGAAATGGCGGCGCACCTCGGCTACAACCTGGTTGCACAAACGCAGTCGCCCATCGTACATGGTCATTAAAATACCTTCGATAACCAACGATGTATTAAGCCTGCTTTGAACAATTTTAATGGTGTTCAATAATTTGCCCAGCCCTTCGAGGGCAAAGAACTCACATTGTACCGGAACGATCACAGCGTCGGCCGCTGTCAGGGCATTTACAGTGATCAGACCCAAAGAAGGAGAGCAGTCAACAATAATGAAATCGTATTCTTCTCTTACCGTTTCTATCAACTGCTTCAGCACCATTTCGCGGTTGGGATAGTTGATCATTTCAATTTCGGCGCCTACCAGGTCAATGTGCGAGGGAATGAGATCGAGATAAGGAATATCGGTTTTTAAGATCACATCTTTGGCTTCCGCATTGTTCACCATGCAATCGTAGAGGCTTTGCGTTACATTTTGCAGATCGAAGCCAACACCTGTGGTGCTGTTGGCCTGCGGATCGGCATCAACCAATAATGTTTTATATTCCAATACCGCAAAAGAGGCAGCTAAGTTGATGGCTGTAGTGGTTTTTCCTACACCGCCTTTTTGATTGGCAACTCCAATAATTCTGGCCATTTAAAGGAAATAAATTTTATAATTCAATGCTTTCTCCAATACCAGGCAACAATAAATTCAAGCCGGCATCTTCAAAAGCTTTTTTTACTTTTTGATGATCAATTTTTATAAATCCAAAAGTATCATAATGCACACCTACAATGTTTTTACACTGCAGCATTTCGGCAGCCATAATGGCGTCCTCGTAGCCCATGGTAAAATTGTCGCCAATAGGCAGAACGGCAAAATCAGGTTTTCCCCATCGTGGTACTAATTGCATATCCATGGTCAATGCTGTATCGCCGCTGTAATAAAACGTTTTATCGCCGGATACAAGAAAGCCCATAGGGTTGCCGCCATAGCTGCCATCGGGCATTGCTGACGAATGAATGGCGTTAGTACATCTTACGGTTCCAAAATCAAACTTCCATTGGCCGCCCAGGTTCATAGGGTGGTATTTTTCCACACCCTGGCTTTGAAACCAGTTCACCACTTCAAACGCACCCACTACCGTTGCGCCGGTCTGTTTGGCCAGTTGCACACCATCGGCCACATGATCGGAATGTCCATGAGAAACCAGGATGTAATCGGCTTTTATATCCGCTAAATTGATGTGTTTAGCTAATTCGTTAGGTGTTATAAAAGGATCGAAAACGATTTGCCTGCCTTGCATGTCTACGGCAAAACAAGATTGTCCATAGTATGTGAGCTTCATAGTTATGCGTTTACGGTGTTGGCAAAAATAAGGTTAATGACGTCAAAAAGATGAAGAGAAAAGATAATCTTTCGGCTGGATGCCATAAGGAGGTTTGTTAGAAGAATAAAAACTATAAAAGCAGCAACTCATAATTCCTATATGTTCATAACTAAAGATATTTGCAGGTTATAAGCCTACATTATGCGAAGCTCACCTATATGGATTTTACTGGCAGGCCTGATGTTGCTGCTGGACTTTTATGTTTTCCAGATCATTAAACTACTGTCACATTCGGCGGGCCCCAAAACAAAGTCTGTTATTTACATTTCATACTGGACGATCTCTGTCATAGCACTGATTATTTTATTCTTATTGCCTTTATTCGAAAACTTTCCGCGGAGTGTTCGCAGTGTTGTTTTTGCTGTTATCATCGGGTTGTTTCTTTGCAAGCTGATTGCTTCGGTTTTCTTTTTGTTGGATGACATCAGGCGGGGCATTCAATGGATAGCCGGAAAACTACTTTTCAATAATACGGAAGGGGAGGAAATGGAAAGTGGCCGCATGTCACGATCTGTTTTTTTAAGTTGGTTTGGGCTGGCTGTTGGCGGCAGCTTGTTTTCATCGCTTATCTATGGTTTTTCCAACAAATACAACTACAAAGTAAAACGTGTCAGCTTAAAATATCCTAATCTGCCACCGTCTTTTCGTGGGTTGAAAATTGCCCAGCTTTCCGACATTCACAGCGGAAGCTTTAACGATAAAACTGCAGTATTGAAAGGAGTGGAGAAGACCCTTGCGCTACAACCTGATATTATATTATTTACCGGCGACCTGGTTAACAATATTGCAGATGAAATGGCTGATTATATGGATGTTTTTAGCCGGTTAAAGGCACCGATGGGTGTGTACTCCATTTTAGGTAATCACGACTATGGCGATTACGTGGCATGGCCCGACGCCCAGGCCAAAAGAAAAAACCTTGAAAAGGTTAAGCAGGTACACCAGCAATTAGGCTGGCGGTTGCTTTTAGATGAGCATGTAATGCTGGAAAAAGAATCTCAACAAATTGCTTTGATAGGCATTCAAAACTGGAGTGCTTTAAAGCGTTTTCCTAAATATGGAAACCTCGGCAAAGCTTATGCAGGGGCAGAAGCGGCGCCATTTAAAATTTTAATGAGCCACGACCCTACACATTGGGATGCAGAAGTGCGTCCAAAATTTGGGGATATTGATTTGATGCTTTCGGGGCACACCCATGGCATGCAGTTTGGCGTAGAAATACCCTGGTTCAAGTGGAGCCCTGTAGAATATGTGTACAAGCAATGGATGGGATTATATGAAGAAGGGCGGCAGAAGCTTTACGTAAACCGGGGCTATGGATTTATTGGCTATCCGGGCCGTGTAGGAATTTTGCCCGAGATCACTTTGATTGAGCTTAGTTGAAAAAGATAACGAACTTTGAAACACAAGTTGAATTTTTGAGGCATGAATTATGCAAAGATGTTATTGCATTTTAAAAACATTTGCAACGCAAAAACAATTCGTGCCGCCTGTAATAACAATTTGATTTCTCCGTTTATAAACCCTTTAAACTTTTTATACGTATTTATGTCTACGGCAAGTTCTATCACTGGAAAACCAAAGTCTGCTGTATGGTTAAAAAAATAATTTTTGTTGTCGTGTTCTGTCTTTTCATTTGTGGTTTTGCGATGGCGCAAAAACCCAGGAAGCAGCAGCCTGCGGTAGATACTTCGTTTACTGATTATGATGCATTGTTCAGCGAGATGGACGCTTTCTTAGATTCTATCCTCGCACCCAGAAACTT
Source organism: Flavisolibacter sp. (assembly GCA_051952715.1). GTDB lineage: Bacteria > Bacteroidota > Bacteroidia > Chitinophagales > Chitinophagaceae > Flavisolibacter. The sequence goes on along the minus strand of JBQCJM010000362.1, from coordinate 7,073 downwards.
TACACTTATTAATTTAGGCGGCACTACGGCTTATTTTAATTATGTATCAAAAGAAAGCAACCTGCCAACAACCAGTAAAAAATTTCTTTACACACCTTCTATTTCCTATTTTTTAAAATCAGGTTTTGGCGTTAGCGCAGCAGCCAGCCTTGTAAATGACAACGAGCAAATAAATCCTTACCAGTATAGTGTTACAGGCTCGTACGATTATATACGTAACAAAACGTTTGTTACAGGCGTTTCGCTTACCCATTTTTTTACGAAAGACGATCTTCCTTTTTATACTTCGCCTTTGCAAAACGGGGCTGCTGCTTATTTTACTTATCGTGACCTATGGGTAAAGCCCACAGTGGCGGCAACTTATGGATGGGGAAGCCGTTCGGAATATTCCAAGAGGGAAGATTATATACACTCTATTCGGTTAAAGCCCAGAGGCTACACTACCATTAACAAACAGGAAAGCGTAAACGATTTTAGTCTTACAGCTTCGGCACGACACGATTTCTACTGGCTGGATGTTTTGACCAAAAGTGATTTTGTAAGAGTAACACCACAGATCACCTTTGTCAGCGGCACCCAAAAATTCGGTATCAACCAAACCAGCAATAGCTATGCAACCATTCATGGCACAGGGGTAAATATTTTATACAATTCGGAAAATATTTACCTCGACGATAAGTTGGTCTTCCAACCGCTTTCGCTTTCAGGATTTTTAAAAACAGAATATTCAAAAGGTATATTTTTTATTCAACCACAAGTTTTGTTTGATTATTATTTTCCTGCCAAAGAAGGCAACTTTTCCACTGCTTTTTTGTTGAACGCAGGTGTTATCTTTTAGTTGTTTGTTTTTTATTTAACAACATTGGATTTTACATGGCACTAATCTTGACTTCTATAACTGTCAAACAAATTTTTATGTTTATGAAAACAAAATTTTATGTTCTGATTGCCTGTGTTTTTTTTGCACAGGCTGCCATGGCCCAACTTAATTTTGGAATTAAAGGTGGCGTAAATATTACCAAGATAGATGACAAGGCGTTTAAAGATGAGTTTAGGTATGGCTATCATGTTGGTGGTTTCGTGGAAATAGGGTTGGGAAAAAAATGGGGCATTCAGCCAGAAGTTTTATTTAATCAATATCAAACAAAGGTTGATACCAGCCTTGCCAATGTCTGGAACCCTTTAAAGTCGGGGCAGGATGCGAAACTGAACTATCTCTCTATCCCAATTTTATTGAATTACAAATTGGCCAACATTTTTTCGCTACAGGCAGGTCCACAATTCGGTGTACTGATCTCACAGGATCAAAATTTATTGGAGAATGGTAAAGATGCCTTTAAAAAAGGCGATTTTTCACTACTTGGCGGTGCACAAATTAATATCAGCAAAATTAGCCTCACAGGTCGTTATGTAGTTGGCTTAAACGATATTGGCGATGTAAGCAATCAAAACAAATGGAAGAACCAGGGATTTCAATTATCTGTTGGTTTAGCATTATAATTTTGTTTTCATCTTTTATAAATCCCTCTGAAAAGAGGGATTTTGTTTTTGGAGTATTGTATAGCTTGAAGACGAGCAAATCCTTACTAAATTTGCACCCTTGTACTCATCTTTTTTATTAAAAAAATTGTTAGTGAATTTTAACCTGAAGCCCGAAGAAGAAATGGATTTTATCCCCATCATTCCTTTAAATGAAAGCGATGCGGAATCGAATGAAAAAATAGATATACCCTCTGAGTTAAGTTTATTGCCTTTACGCAATACGGTTTTGTTTCCCGGAGTTGTGTTGCCGATTACGGTAGGCAGAGATAAAAGCATTAAAGCAGTTACTGATGCTTACAAAACGCATAAACTGATTGGCGTAGTGGCGCAAAAAGACAGCTCTATTGAAGACCCCGCAGCCAAAGATCTTGAAGATATCGGAACGGTGGCTAAAATTGTGAAGCAGATAAAAATGCCCGATGGAGGAACAACGATCATCATCCAGGGCAAAAGTCGTTTTGCCATTGATGCTATCATTACTGAAGAACCATATTTTAAAGCCAGCATTAATTTAATTGTGGAAGAAGAAGCGCCTAAAGACCCGGATTTCGAGGCCTATGTTTCCAACATTAAAGACCTGGCAACTGAAATTATTCAACTCTCACCAAACATTCCTGCCGAAGCATCTGTCATTCTTAAAAATATTGAAAACGCTTCTTTCCTTATTCATTTTGTCTCCAGCAATCTTACTATTGAGCTAAAGGAAAAACAAAAATTGCTTGAGCTGAATAACCTGCGTGAACGTGCCGACCTGTTAATGCAGTTTCTGCAAAAGGAATTGCAGTTTGCCGAACTGAAAAACAAGGTTACCAATAAAACAAGAACAGAGATTGATAAGCAGCAGAGAGAATATTTTTTGCAGCAGCAACTAAAAAGTATTAAGGAAGAATTGGGTGGTGACCCGAATGAAAGAGAGATAAAAGAATTACAAAAAAGGGCAGAAAGCAAAAAGTGGCCCGACGCTGCCAGGGAAGCTTTTAAAAAAGGCGTTGAAAAGCTGGAGCGAATGCACCCAAGCACTCCCGATTATTCTGTTGTCTATAATCATTTGGATCTTTTGCTTGATCTGCCTTGGGAAGATTATACAGAAGACATTTATGATCTTGAGAAAGCAAAAGAAATTTTAGATCATGATCATTATGGTATGCAAAAGATCAAGGAGAGAATTTTAGAATACCTGGCTGTGTTGAAATTGAAGGGCGACATGAAAAGTCCTATCCTGTGTTTTTACGGTCCTCCCGGTATTGGAAAAACATCATTGGGACGAAGCATTGCCAATGCCATTGGCAGAAAATATGTACGCTTAAGTTTGGGCGGCATACACGATGAAAGTGAAATTCGCGGACATCGTAAAACCTATATTGGCGCCATGCCTGGAAGAATTGTACAAAACATTCGTAAAATACAATCTTCGAACCCTGTGATGATCCTTGATGAAATTGATAAAGTGGGAGCAGATTTTCGTGGCGATCCAAGTAGCGCCTTACTCGAGGTTTTAGACCCGGAACAAAACCATTCTTTCTACGATAATTACCTTGAGTTGGAATATGATTTAAGCAAGGTATTATTTATTGCTACCGCCAATAATTTACAAACGCTTCAGCCAGCGTTGAGAGACCGTTTGGAAATTATAGAATTGAGTGGGTATGCTGTGGAAGAAAAAATTGAAATTGCCAAACGACATTTAATTCCAAAACAAAAAGATGCACACGGACTGAAGTCAACAAAATTTAAAATTTCGGATAAGGTTTTGGAAAAGATCATCCAGGATTATACAAGAGAAAGTGGCGTTAGGGAATTGGATCGGCAACTGGCCGCTATCATGCGCAACCAGGCGAGGCAATTGGCAACAAAGGGAAAAATAAAATCAAGTCTTACAACAGAAGATGTAGAGAAGATTTTAGGAAGATCGAAGTACAGCAATGAAATGTATAAGCAAGCCACCATTCCTGGAGTTGCGGTGGGACTGGCCTATACTTATGTGGGTGGTGATATTTTATTTATTGAAGCATCTTTAAGCGATGGTAAACCTGAGCTGAGATTGACAGGCAACCTTGGTAATGTAATGAAGGAAAGTGCCGCTACGGCTTTATCTTACCTCAGCGCTAATGCAAAAAAATATGGTATTGATCCTGCTATTATTGAAAAGAAAACGGTTCATATACACGTGCCCGAAGGTGCAGTGCCGAAAGATGGTCCAAGTGCGGGGGTAACCATGCTAACAGCATTGACATCTGCTTTTACCGGTAAAAAAATAAAACCTTATCTAGGCATGACAGGCGAGATCACTCTACGTGGACAGGTGTTGCCGGTAGGAGGTATTAAAGAAAAAGTATTGGCAGCAAAAAGGGCGGGTTTGAAAGATATTATTTTATGCTGGCAAAATGAGAAAGACGTGCAGGAAATCAATCCCGATTATATAAAAGGCGTTCGTTTTCATTATGTAAAAACAATGAGCCAGGTTATTGAACTGGCTTTGGTTGATTAACCGGAAAGCAAAAAGCTATCATTACCTTTCAACTAAAAACTTTTTTGCGAAGCTGCTTCATTATATTTTTTTTCGCCTTGTCAGGTATAAGCAGTGCTCAAACCATAGGTGGGAGTGCTGCTTATAATTTTTTACAACTTCCTTCAAACCCTTTGCTTACGGCAGCAGGTGGTGTTAATGTTTCTTATCAGGCAAATGAAGTTGGACTTGCTGCTAATAACCCGGCTCTGCTCAATCAACAACTGCATGGCCAGTTAAACGTGAGCTTCAATAATTTTTTAGGCGGTATTAAGACTTATAGTGCAACTGGTGCTTACCAAAGCAAAAAATTAAACACAACTTTTGGTGGCCATATTTATTTTGTTGATTACGGTTCTATTCTGCAAACAGATGCGGCAGGAAATGAAAGCGGCAATTTTCATCCGGTAGATTATGTAGTACAGGCAGAAGCTTCAAAAAAATATCTGGATAAATGGAGCTATGGACTGAGCATGAAATTTATCAATTCAAGCTATCAGCAATACAGTTCCAACGCTTTGTCTTTTGATGTAGGCGTACTTTATTCTGATACAACCGGTAATTTCTCAGCTTCGTTTCTTGCAAAGAATATGGGCTTTCAACTGAAAACTTATGCAGGTGAAAAAGAAGACCTGCCTTTTGATTTACAAATTGGTATTACAAAAAAACTAGCCAAGGCTCCTTTTGCTTTTTCAGCAACAGCGCAACACATTCACCGTTTCAATACCGTTTATAATGATGCGGAATTTAACAGCAACAATTCTTTGCAGGGTAATAATTCTTTTTTAAATAAACTAGTCAATCATTTTGTACTGGCCTCTCACATTTTCATTGGGAATAATCTGGAAGCTACGATCGGGTACAATCATCTTCGGAGAACGGAATTAAATTCAGGTGTTGGCGGCAACGGGTTAAATGGATTTTCCATGGGCCTTCGCATCAAATTTCAAAAGTTGCAAATACTGTATGCACGGTCGAATTATCAAAGGAATATTGCACTTAATCAAATAGGAATTACTGCTGACCTGAATAAGATTTTTAGTTTAGGTGAATTATAATTTTCATTTTCGCTTTGCAGTTTTAATTGCTATTGTTTCACGTTCTCGCCATTAAAAAAAGGCTTCTTCCCGAATTGCCTATTTTGGATTTTTCAATGATAGAATAAGAACTTTCGAAAGCAGTTATAAATTTCTCTTCATTGTAATCATAGTATACATCTTTCTTCTGCTGTAGCATTAATTGAATTTTTTCATCTTCTTTGGGTACAAATTCTATTATCAACCAATTACCCAGGCTTTTACACATTGCAGCTATGTTTTCGAATGGAATGTTTTTACCAATGGCCAAATGATGAATAACGGCTAAAGCAAGCACCAAATCTGTATTCGTTCGCTGCAAAAAGGAACTTCTTTCTTCATTGTTTACACCAATGGCAGGTGATGGATTAGCAAAGTCCACAACTAATGGAAGCGTGGAAACATTGTTATTCTTTTTTGCTGCATTGTATAACCTGTTAACTGAATAGTGGTCAAAATCGGCGCTGATTGTAAATATATTTTTTGCGGACAGTAATTCAGAAAATTCGCCCTCATTTGCTCCCACGTCAATAGCCGAACAGGCATTTACACGGCTAATCCAGTTTTCAACGATCTGCTTTTTTTGAACTACGTAATCCTCTCTTTGAAAAGCTTCATTATAATAGCCCGACCAAACACCTGATGGACTGTTTAGTGAAAAAGACCGGACCGATTCTTCAAGGCTTTGTAAAAGATTTTTCAATTTGGTTGCCGAAAAGGGCTTTTGGCTTTTGAATTTTGAATTTAGAGTTTTTGAGTTTTCCGAAATATTTGCGTGTAGGTGTAAATGCAAATAAGTGTTCAAATTGAATTTGCTTTTCAATGGCAATAACTTTTTTGCAAAAGTTAATGGAATGCCATCGGGATAAGCAAGGAATAAGTTTTGAAGAGGCAGTTTCAGGTAATGCATCACGGCAAGCGGCGCTAAAAAATGTTCACAAAATTGCCGGTAAGCGATCCATGGTTTTGATTCATCCCATTTTTCAAATGAAAGTGTATCAATGAAAACCATTTTGCTTTTATGCCATTGCACATTGTAAGCCGACGCATCTTTTAGCATCATTCCATAATTCATGGCTTCCTGCGCTGCCTGTAGCGTTACAAGTGCTGCGTCTTTCAGCATATCAAAACACCACTCGTAAGGGTAAGAGATGAAAGGGACTTTTTCGGGTTCGATTGTTTGATACCAATCCGTTGATCCTGTAAAATTTTCTTCAATTTTTTTATGTGGTATTAGCACATTTTTATCAACCAGATGCTGATACAATCCACTGGAAATAAAATGGTCAAAATCATCTTTGAAAACGATGTTCACCTGCCGATACAAAAGAGCATCCTTATAAAACAGAAAGCCCGAAGGGTCACGATAAGAAGATGAATGCTTGACGGTGAATGGCATCAGGAGGTTTGTTTAATGTAAGTTGGCAGGCAGTTAGTTCTTTGTTTGAAGATTGGAATAATTTTCTTTGTTTATGTCAACAGCCTGAAATTTTAATTAGCACTTAGCTAATTTGAACAAAATATCGGATATGCTTAGGCCGGCTCAATAGAATTACCAAATGTACAAGAGTGCGACGCAACGAAAGCTTATAGTAGTACTGGTGTTTGGTTCATAAAGAACCTATTGGCTTTTCTTTTTAAATACTTTGTAGAACCAATGTTTTACATAAGTTGTAATGTTTTTAAAAAAGAAAGCTACTCCTAACGCCGCAGCTACAATAGCCTGCACCAAATAGCTGCCGCTTCCGGGATCAATGTATAATAAAAAATATTGCATTAGAAATAACTTAGTTTGGTTTGCGGACTTAAAGTTAAAAGTGTTTCGTACATCAGCCTTATCGTTTGTTCAATATCGCTACGATGCAGCATTTCAACCGTAGTGTGCATGTAGCGCAACGGAATAGAAATTAAAACCGAAGGGCAGCCATCGTTAGCATATGCAAAAGAAT
>JBQCJM010000361.1:0-4899 GCA_051952715.1 Flavisolibacter sp. | reverse complement strand
ATTGCAGTTTTTACAATAGCCTCAAATTTTTTCAGGGACTCGGAACCTGGCATTGAGCCGATCAGACAATGGATTTGACCTGCAAAACATTGCTTCCAAACCCTGACACCGGCAGACCGTAATTTTGAAGCATACAAAACGCCATCGTCTCTTAGTGGGTCAAATTCTGCGTTGACGATAACCGCTGGCGGCAAACCAGAAAGGTCTGTAGTTACTATGGGAGATACTTCAGAATTATTGGTTTGGCCAGGTGCATAGTTTTCCACTGCAAAATAGCAGAGTGCTTTTGTTTGAAAATAGCCGGCGGCGTTTTGTTGATAAGAAACAGAGGTCTCCATATGTTGGGGTCTCAAATCAGCAGGGAGTCCATTCATTACCTGGAGTTTTATGCGGTTACTGATGTGTTCCTTCTTTGCTTTTTGTGCAATGACCGCAATAAGGTTTGCACCTGCGCTATTGCCCATCAGCACCAACTTAGTTGTATCACCACCAAATTTCCCGCATTTTCTGAGATCCATCTAAATGCATTGTAACTGTCATTGACTGCTGCGGGAAATTTATGTTCTGGAGCAACCCTGTAATCTACAGCAAAGACGATCGCCTCGTAAGTTTTCGCATCCTGCCATAATGATTGTTCCAGGCCTTGTACCAATGGTGAAATAAATCCCCCACCGTGGTAGTGAATGATAACAGGAAGATTACTCTTGTGCAGCGGATTGAAAACCAAAACAGGAATGCTATCGCTTGTTATTTTGATTCTTTGAACGTCCTCTTTGGGATAAGGAACTAATGGTACTTGCGGATATTTAATTTGTTCAATTGGGAGAGATCTAAGCTGCTCCAATGTCAAATCCTTATAGCCGATGATTTTTAGAAAGCCTGCAATTTGTGGATCCAGTGTCCGGTCCCCGCATTGCTGACCATAAGTACTAAATGATAACAAGGCAGGCAGGAAGCTAATCGTGAGAAACAAAAAGCGTTTCATTGAAACAGGTTTTGGCTTAATGAAGAGTTTTGGCATTAGTTGGCAGGTATTTGCAAAACTGGTGAATCTTTTTTGAAACCTTTTACCACAAGATAAACACCCAAAGAAAATTCAAATACAGCTACGGGAACTGCGGATAAAACCGATAGTGGTGAAATACGGTCAATGACGCCAAGCATAGTAGCTGTAAAACCTGCTATTAACGGAAGGGCGCCGGCAATTCCAATAAGCGAAAGGGGACGTGGCACCAATCGTGATTTGTATAAAAGAATCCCTAATAACAAATCATCCATAGCAGGAATAAATCCTTGCCCTAAAGCAAAAATGCGATCATACAAAGTGACGAGCGCATGGCCTGTAGCTAAGGCATCTTTCCCGGCGCCTGTTTGTTGCATGGTAACCATCGTAAGCAGGAAAGCAACACCAACAAACATGGTGCTTGCTTCAAGTATACGGGCTCCAACAAGACCTAGCGCAAGGCTTTGATTCTGCTTTTTCAGCACAGGGTATAATACAACGGCAGTCGCAATACCTGCAAGTGCTACGGTGATTTCCAGGAGCCCTCCAATGATGATGGGAGTATTATCCGCAGGTCCGGTGATGTAGTTCGGCTGATGCACCGGGCCATACAGGGCAAGAGTGGGTACGCAAATAAAGGTGAGGATGTAAAGTACACCTGCAGTCAACGAGATTTTCCTGAGTGGACTTATTGCACTACGCTGTGACAGAACAGCAGTTCGTGGAATTGTAAGATTTGTATTCATGTTAGATTGGTTTTGTAATGAGAAATTTTTAAAAATGAAAAGTGGTCTTTGAATTATTAGTTTTTTCTACTAGTTAAGAATGCACGGCTGTCAAAAATCTTCCTCAATCAATTCCTTGTTCACCATCAATGCTGTTGTTGTTCCCATTGCAACAGCATTGGCAATAGTTCGCATGCGTGTTGTATTATCACCACAGGCATATACACCCTGCACTGAAGTTTTTTGTGACTGATCAATTTTGATGTAACCGTCCTGTGTTAATTCGCATCCCAAAGTTTGCGGGATGGATGAATGTTGTACAAATGGAAGCTTGGCGTATAATGCTTTCACTTTTGCTTTTGTGCCGCTCTTGAAAACGATGTTTTTGATATACCCTTTTTCATTTTCAAGATGATCTATTTCGTTTTCAACTATACCAATCTTATGCATTTGGAGCTTTGCTCTTTGTTCGCCAGAAAGAGCTGCTTTGCCATTTGTGTACAGCGTTACATCATTTGTCCAGTTGGATAACAGGGATGATAATTCATAACCTGCATCACCGTTGGCAAGGATGCCTGTTTTTTGATGCCTCACTTCGTAGCTGTGGCAGTAAGGACAATGAAGTACACTGATTCCCCAACTCTCAGCAAAGCCCGGAATACTAGGCATGATGTCTTTGATACCTGTTGCGAAAATGAGCTTGCGTGAAGAAAAGGTTTCACCTGCTTCTGTTTGTATTTCAAAACCATTTTTGGTTTTACTTCCAGCCGTTGCGAATCCATTTACAAAGCTTATGCTTCCGTACATCTGCACTTGTTGTCTGGCGAAGCTGGAAATCTCTTTAGGTGTCTTACCATCATTAGTGAGGAAATTATGTGAGTGTGGTGTTTGTTTATTGCAAGGATCGCCTGCATCAATGATTAATACATTTCTTAAGGCTCTTCCCAAAGCCATACCTGCTGCAAGACCGGAATAGCTACCGCCAACTATGATAACGTCAAACTGTTTTTCCTGTTTCATGGATTCGATTATTCAACTGTTTAAGAGTGGTACAGGAACGAACGTCCTGCGAAGTACCATTGCTGTGTGTTTTTATAAGGCACGCTGTTGTTGCCTTCCAGGCATGTCACTTTACTTTCTATTATGTTTTGTTGCATCAGTAGTCAACCGGCGCATCAGAAAATCAATCAGCGGCACACCCACGAACATCATCCAGGGCACCAGAGAAATAGTGAGCACAAAGGTTCGCTGGTATAAGGGAAGGGCTGACAGGTGTTGGCCAAAAAGAAAATAGAACAATGTTATGGAAGGATAAATCACCATCCAGATTTTAAGGGACATTAGGAGTCTTGCTTTTGCTTTCATGTTTCGTCGTTTTAATTAATCATCGTTTCAAACACAAAAGTAGATTGAGCAAAAGGGGGCATGGTAGGACGGATATGAAATTGGATAGGACTTATTTAAAATTCTTTCGAAAAGCTTCAGGTGTCTGTCCTGTATGTTTTTTGAAGAATCTTACAAAATATGACACATCTTCATAGCCCAGGTGGTCTGCCACTTCTTTGACCTGGTTCGGTGTGGCAAGCAAATATCTTTTGGCTTCCAGTATTATCTGTTCATTGATCATTTCAGAAACGGTTTTTCCTACTGATGTCTTTGTGATAGAATTTAACTGGTAGGACGAAACATTCAGCGAGTCTGCATAATCCGTAACGTTTTTTAGGCTGCTAATGTTTTTTTCCAGCAAACGAACCAATTCTTCAAAACGTTCCTGCGCATAACCGGTTTCGGTTTTTGCAACGCTTTTGGGGTCGCGGCTTTGCCTGATATACTCTATAAAAAAAAGATCCAGGTTGGCTTTGATTGCTTCCAGGTAACCTTCGTTCTTCGAAGCAAATTCATTAAATACATTTTCCAGGATTGAGTGAAGCCTCATGAACCTTGCGGCTTCCACTTCACAATAATTTTTACTTGATGCCTTTTTCCAACGATGCTCTGTAATGGTGTTTTTGGGCTGATAAAAGGATAGATCAAATTCCATCAAAAAGCCTGTACAATTTGCGTCTAGCTGTAACTGGTGTACTTGTCCTGGTCTCAGAATAAAAATGCAATGATCATGGACGGGATATTCTATGAAATCTATTTCGTGAATTCCTTTTCCTTTTTGCACAGCCAGAACAAAAAAGAAATCATGTTTATGAAGCGTATGAACCAGGTCTTTCCCACTGAGCAACTGCTGGATATCACGAATGCTGAACCGGCCAGGATTGTTTTGCTCTAAAAGCGAAGAGACTATGTGCCTGACAGGAATTGTCTTCATTGCTTAAAGTTATTGATAAGATAGCTGATTCTTCTTACTGCCATAGGGCAAATTGAACGATAATGTATTTTGCCAGCAATTCGATTAGGCTACTGCCCGTTTCCCCGGGTTGTAACTACCATTAGTTAAAAGGCTTACAGAAGAAAATGGATCGGCCGCCATTGATCAAAGGAGTGGCTGGAGAGATTGTGGACAATCTTGCCGTAAATCAAAAAGCCGCAATTTTCAACGCTTTACATTTCTGGTTCCGATAATCCTGGATGGTGGTTCTACCTAGTTAGCTGGCAGCAAGAGGTTACAGTGATTTGATCGTGTCATTACAATGCTTCAGCAGTTTTTCTATGATACGTTTCATCTGGCCTGAATTAAGTGGCTTGCAAATAAAGTCTGCGTTGTATTGTTTTCCAAAGTTAGCGTCGTGAGGAGCGTTCGAGGTAGAAAACAACACAATGGGAACATGATCATAATCGTGCCATTGCCGAAGGATTTTCAGTGTTTCTTTTCCATCCAGGCGCGGCATGTTAATGTCAAGGATTATAAGGCAAGGCAACGGCGTGTTTAGATGATTTGGACGGATATAGTCGAGCAGCGCAAAAGCATCAGGAAAAGTAAGGAGCTTGATGTCGTTATGATACGGCAAAAAAGATTCGCGAACAAAATCCAGGTCATCAGGATCATCATCTGCATAAAACACGACTAATTTCTGCGTTTGACTGGTAGCCATTGTTGTTTTGTTTTAGCAAACACATCAAAAAATTGCGCCAAAAATTAAAATGGAACATTTTTACTATTTAGATTCTGAACTTTCCCTTTTAAAGGAAGAAAGCAATCCCGCATATTCTTTTTTGACT
>JBQCJM010000360.1:0-5243 GCA_051952715.1 Flavisolibacter sp. | reverse complement strand
GGAGGTTGCATTGTAGGGCTTAAAGTAGTTGCCCGCTATTTGCAGTGGGATATTAAAAGTTATAAAAAATGGTCCGGACAAATGTGGCGCTTCGGGAGGTTTGTATTTGGCACTAACATCTCTTCTTTGCTTTTTCGCAGTACAGGTAATTTCTTGACATCGGCTTATATTTCTACTGCCGCCTCAGCATTTTATAATGCAAGCACAAGAATCAGTAATATGGTTGATATGCCCTCCCAGGTTCTGGCCGATGTGGCTTTTACCAAGGCAGCCCAAATTGATAGTAGTAATAAAGCTGCTATAAAAAACATGTATGAAAAAACCGTAGGAGCCATTCTTACTTTTTCAATTCCGGCACTTTTATTTTTACTGATTTTTCCTTCCTTTGTTTTGCGGGTGTTGGCAGGTGAGGCATTTGAAGCAGCAGCGCCAATATTACGAATTGCTGCATTCTTTGGCTTTATACTGCCATTTTTAAAACAGTATGGAACAATTATGGATGCTACCGGGCATCCACACATTAATTTCAGGACCAACTTTCTTGCATTTATATTAAATGTCGTGTTCAACTTACTAGGCATTTACTTTTGGGGATTCATCGGCGCAGCCATTGGTACAGCCGTTACTTATTTTATTATTTTCATCATCACACAGTGGATATTGTACAGAAAATATGAAATAAGCTGGATATGCGTTTTTAAAAATGCCTTTATGTTTTATGGAAAACTTACTGCTATAGTACGCAAGTACGGTTCTACCAAATTATTAAAAACAAGAAGTCTTAATTATTAATATCATGGCTGAAGAAAACGAACAAGATAGTTCACCAAGCACTTTTTTTTTAGAGCTGATAGTTACAGGCTTTTTAGCTGTAGTGTTTATTTTTTTAATTGTAAAGTTTTTATTTTTTTAATAAGGCACATTTGAAAGGTTATCTGTCATACAATAAAAATAATGTAGTCAATATATTGTTGCTGCTGCTTTTATCAGCAACGGCTATTTTCATTTCAATTGCTATTTCAAAAATGGGTAGCAATGCAGGTATTTTGATCTTGTGTTGCCTGATGGGAGTTTTTTCGCTGGCAGCTTCTTTTTTCTATCCCGACTTTGGCTTTTACAATTGCATTTTTTTAGGCTTTATAATTTCCGTTGCAGAACGCATTCTGTATGGTATCATCACATTGGATTTTGTAATAGAAATTTTGATTTACGCAACTTTTGCTGGTATAGTCTTCAAAAAATTTGCAAAAGGAGAATCGATTTGGGATAATACCCGTCATCCTATAAACTATGTATTTTTAATTTATTTCGTTTTTTTGCTTATAGAAGTAGTGAACCCCAATGCTTCCTCGGTTTCCGGCGCTTTGTTTTTTTTACGTAAAACCATCGAGCTGTTTGTACTCTATTTAGTTGCTCTGAATATTTTAGACTCTTACAAAAAAATAAGGTTCTTCTTTTATTTCTGGATAGTGATTTCTGCTCTTTGTGGTTTATATGGATGCTATCAACAATGGATTGGCTTTACAGGATTTGAACTAAGATGGATAAAAGCTGATGATATACGTGTTGCTATTTATTCTTTAGATAATGGCAGCTTTAGAAAGTTTTCTTCCTTAACCGATCCGGCTGCATACGGAATTTTAATGGGTTGTTCTGGTTTGATGGCGTTGATGTTTATTTTAGAAGGGCCATTTAAACTTAAGAAAATTGCACTTGTTGTAGCACTCACGTTCTTGTTATTGGGCATGGCTTTCTCCGGTACCAGAACAGCTACATTTGCTGTTTTGGCAGGTGTTTCCTTGTATTTATTAATGAGGATTAATAATGTTAAAACACTGGCCCTGGTAGTTTTATTTGTTCTGGCACTGGGCTTTCTGATGTTTGCACCTATATATGGCAATGTTACAATAAACAGGTTGCGTTCGACCTTTAAATTTTCGCAAGATAATTCCTATGAAGTTCGTAATACAAACCGTGCAAGCATTCAGCCTTATATATGGTCGCATCCCATAGGCGGGGGCGTGATGACAACAGGTACAATCGGACAAAAATATAATCCCGGACATTATCTTGCCGGTTTTCCAAGTGATAGCGGACTTCTTAAAACAGCATTGGAATATGGATGGGTTGGTTTGATTCTTGTATGCCTGTTGTACTTTGTTATTCTACAACAAGGAACTCATTTTTTTTACCGAACAAAGAAGCCCTTTATCAAAATGTTTCTGTTGGCGGCAATTGTTCCTTTGTTTGGAAATATTCTGTCTCAATATTCCCAGGTGGCAATTGGGGCATCACCGGAAATTTTTTTATTTTACCCTTTAATCGCAATCATCGTAAGAATCTCTAAACTGGAAACAAAAAAAACTGAAAACGTATGAAGTTAATAGTAACAATAATTGCTGTTTTTTTTTCCTTTTGCAGCCTGAATGCACAAAATAGAGCAACCGAAGAAAGTTCATTAAGACCTCTTCATACGGCGGCAGAAGATAGCATTGCAGAAAAACTGGCCAGGATAGCCATGAGTAATACCAGCATAGCTATTCAAGAAGATAATGTTAACTCGGCCAAATACGCATTGGCGGCAACTAAAACAGCCTGGTTAGATAATTTCCATGCTTCAGGCAACTTAAATGAATTTACTATAAATGGCAGAACCGTTTCTGCTTATGGAAATTCACTTGTTTACCCAAGATATAATGTAGGCGTAACTATTCCGCTTGGCATATTTATTAATCAACCCAAGCAAACAAAGGCGCAATACTATAAATACCAGGCAGAAGTTGATAACTTAAAAAGAGAAAAAGAGAACCTTCGTTTATTGGTGATAACTGCTTACTACGATTACCTAAGAAATCAACGCCTTTTTGAATTGCAGGAAGAAGTATTGCAAGACGCAGAATTTGCTTTTAAAAAGAGCGAAGAGAAATTTGAAAAAGGAGAAATTAACGTAGAGGTCTATACTGGTGTAAATAAAAGATACAATTCTGAAAAAGTTACTAAAATAAATCTTGAAAGAGATTTAATAATTTCGAAGGCCCAACTAGAAACTTTGATTGGTATGCCGTTAGCCAAAGCCATTGCCATGAGCCTGCCAAGAAAATAAAAGATCCATCTAAAGTTGAATATAAATGCCATACTCCGGAGCCATGATGAAACTTTCAGCATTAAAAAGCAGGGAAGCAATAAAGATTTTAGTTTCTATCTTAATTATTGTTATCCTGGTTTTTTTTCCTGATCTTTTTTTCTTTCTAAAAAACAGGGTTTACAATTATGCCTTCACTGGTGTGGTAATCGTTACCGTATTGCTGTTAGTTCCTGTTGTTCTTTTTTTTTACAACCTCCGCATCTACTATTGGATATTGGCTTTTATTGCTTCGTTACTGCCTTTGGCAATACTGCCGGTAATTTTGGTAAATAGCCTTCCTAATAGTGAAATGCTGGGTTTAGTGCTTGAAACAAATTCGCATGAAGCATCAGAACTGTTAGGATGGAAGATCTTTCTGATGCCAGTTGTGATGATACTGATCTTTCTCCTGGTTTTAAAAGTAAGCAAAGGGCTTCCTTCAAAAATTAATTTCAAAAAAGCGGCTTTGATTTCTTTAATATCGTTGGTAGCTTTTTTGTCAATTCCTTTTTTAAGAACTTTTTCTACAACTTACTATGCGCCTACCATTCGCAATACATTCAAAGCTTATTATCCGTTTCGAATAGGCAACGCTATTTCTTATTTGTCAGAGCAATTAAAAAATGTTGAAAACTACAATAAGGATGTAGCTAATTTCAGTTTTGGAGCAAAGCAAACAATGAACGATACGGCCAGAAAAATTACTGTACTCATTATAGGCGAAACAGCGAGATACGATCATTTTTCAGTAAATGGCTACTCAAGAGAAACCTCTCCCTTTCTTGAAAAACAACAAAACCTGATCACTTTTAGCGATGCTGCATCGGGTGGCTCAATGACGCATTTGTCTATACCCCTGATCATTACCCGTGCCGATGCTACAGATTATGATTTGCACAAAAAAGAACGTTCTATATTAAAGGCCTATAGCGAATGCGGCTATAAAACGTTTTGGATAAGCAATCAGTCAAAATACGGTCTGGCAGGAAATATAGGTATGCACTATTCTGATGCCGATACGACAATTTTTAATGGGTGGGGCGCCAACGATAATAATTATACCGGCAATTATGATTCTGCATTAATTCCGGCTATTAAAAATGTGATGGAGATACATAAAAAGAATAACATTTTTATGCTTGTTCATACCATTGGCAGCCACTGGCGTTATCTGCTGCGTTATCCTCCTGAATTTACCAAGTTCAAGCCGGTTTCTGACCGCAACAGAAATTTAATTGGATATCCTCCTGACAATATAATGATTAATGAGTACGACAACTCAATATTATACACGGATTATATCATTAATCAGATTATCGAAACAGTTAAAGCCGAAAATGCCGAAGCTACTATAGCGTATGTTTCTGACCACGGCGAGAACCTGCACGATGATAACAGGAACCTGTATTTTCACTCGTATACTCCTACAAAGTACACAACGCATGTTCCTTTGTTTTTTTGGTTATCCGATAGCTATATACAAAAGTTTCCGGAAAAGTATGAGAACATGAAAGCTCATAAGGCTTATCCTGTAAGTTCGGCAGCCAATATGTTTTATACTTTATTGGATTTATCGCATATTGATATAAAGAACAACAATAAAGCAAGGAGCATAGCTTCCGAAACTTTCACCGGCGATCCGCAGAAAGTTATTGCTGAAAACAGCACAATTGTTTCTTTTAAAGATCTGAAATAAACCGGCATTATTTTATTGAAAGAAGTTTAAGTATTTTAGAATCATGTTTTCATTTCACAAAATGGAAACAGCGGCATTAATATGGCGATAGTAGAAAAAATAAAATCAAGTCCTAAGTTAAAACGCCTTGTGCATTGGAGCATAACTCCGGCCCGTAATCCACGACCTCGTTTTTGGATCAAGCTTTTTGTAAATCCGTTTTTTCATAAAAAAGGTAAAAACGCGGTGATTAGAAGATATGTTCGCCTTGATGTTTTTCCATGGAATAAATTTGAGCTCGGAACACTTTCTACAATAGAAGATTTTACATTGATCAATAATGGATCGGGAAATGTAATTATTGGCGACCGGGTTAGAGTAGGAGTGGGATCAGTTATACTGGGGCCGGTAACAATGGGCAATGGGTCGGGCCTTGGACAAAAT
>JBQCJM010000359.1:0-23041 GCA_051952715.1 Flavisolibacter sp. | reverse complement strand
GTTTAATTTTAATGAGTTGAAAGTGTTGTTTACTTCATCACTGTCAGTCACCTAAAGGTCTAGCTATTTTATCATCAACTAAAACAAATGTTTATATGCTTTCATAGATGACATCGAACAGTGCACCCCGCAATCAGCGTATAAACGGGCTATGAATGAACACAGGCATTTTGCCAAAGCTGAGAAAAGTTACTTGAGTACCAATGCTCTTCTACCACTGATGAATTGTCAATTCACCGAAAGCAAGTTTACAGAATAATTTTACCAGGTTTTACATTGATGCAAAGCAGTAAGACAGTCATGTATTTGATCATGTTCCTCAATTTGCTTTACCCTGAATCACATCTTTCACGCCCTGGCACACTAATTTGATCTTATGGCAAGACGCTGAAGAGTTTTCTTCTTTGTTCATTTGAATTTCAAGATGACCCGGCGATTTTTCTATATAGAATGTTGTACCGTCGGCAAGACCCAGTTGGCCGTTAATCCTTGTATTAATAAAGGAAGTGTTGCTTTCTTGTCCTATCCTTTCGTCCATATATACTTCCACCGCTCTTGTTTTGCTTTTGCTAAAGTCTGCCTCCATAGAATAAGAATGTTTCGATTCTGTGAACGTGATATTTGTATGGCCGCTATGATGGCTACTGCAACCGGCAAAAATGCCGGCGCCTATGGTAAGGAAGAAGATACTTTTCTTTTTCATTGCACGATTTAACAGGTCAATATAAATAACAGATAGAAATGTAATTATTCCCAAGGATTGAAGCAGGAAGGAATAAAAGAGTTGAAGTGCTCACGAAAATAAAAAGAAAAAACAAACAAAACATACTCTACATGGCAATTACTTTATATCGTTGATGAATGGTAACAAGGCAATGTGCAGCATTGCGTATTCTGTATTCAACACGCATGAATGTATATCCCAAACCACCTTGTGTTTGTTACCTTTGCCTTTAATAATGATTCCCTGGAAAAACGGCCTTATAAAAGAATATTTCCTACAGCAGAAAGCTTTGTTTCACAGGAACTACAGGCTTTTCATGGCCGGTCAAACCTTATCACTGATCGGCACATGGATACAACGCATGGCCATGATGTGGCTGGTGTACCAGCTTACACACTCCGCTTTCTTGTTAGGGCTGATCGGTTTTTGTGAGCAGGTACCTATATTTTTAATAGCGCCTTTTGCCGGCGTATATGCCGACCGCTGGAACAAACACAAGGCGCTGTGCCGCATCGAAGCACTGGCGTTGATACAGGCATTTGTATTGGGTTTACTAACGCTTCTGCATTTAGTGCAGATATGGCATATTGTTGTTTTAAGCCTTTTTCTCGGGGTGATCAATGCTTTTGAAGTACCCATGCGGCAATCGTTTGTGGTAGAAATGGTTGACCGCAATAAGGAATCGCTGCAAAATGCTATTGCATTAAACTCGACTGTTTTTAATTTATCACGTTTGATCGGCCCTTCTGTTGCAGGCATTTTAATTGGCGTAGTAGGCGAAGGATGGTGTTTCATGGTGAACGCATTCAGCTATTCGCTGGTATTGTTAAGCCTGTTACTGATGCGCATTTCAAATACAGAAATACAAAAGCCCGAAGAAAGGCATATCATACAAAAATTAAAAGAAGGCATTCAATACATCAACGCCAACAGCATGATGCGTTCGCTTCTTTTATTGTTGGCCATTGTTAGTTTTTCCAACGCTTCCATACGAACCCTGGCGCCAGTTTTTGCCAAAGACGTTTTGCAGGGCGGTGCTCACACACTGGGCTTTTTAATGAGTGCTGCCGGTGTAGGCGCCATTTGCGGCGCCTTGTTCCTTACCAAAAGTAAACCGACTGCTACCCTGCAACGCATCGTGTCCTATACAGGTATTTTATTGGGAGCAGCGATGTTGTGCTTTGCTATTTCGCATTCGGTGGTGCTTTCACTTTTTTTCATTGCCATCATTGGCCTTGCACAGATGATGCACACGGCCTGCACCAATACGTTATTGCAACTTCATGTGGACGATGACAAGCGTGGCAGGGTTATGAGTTTTTATACAGTGTGCCTGCAGGGTACCATGCCCTTTGGCAGTTTGCTCGGTGGTGCGCTGGCAGGCATTGCAGGCGGACCATGGGCCGTTGCTGCTATGGGTGGCATTTGCCTGTTGGGAATTATTTTTTTAAGAGAGAAAAATTCCAGTTAAAAAATTGTTTCATCACTATCAAAGTGAAATTTTCAAAGTAAGGACGGAGGTAAGGATGCCTTATTTCGTGTTTGAAAATGGAAAAGATATTTTTCAATTGTTGAAAAAGCCTTGCTTTAAACTTATCTTTTTTAGCCACGAAGACAAGGCAAACTTTCAGGATTTTGAAAACCATTCTTTAAATGTTTCAAAGCTTTTATTTACAGAAGTGCCACACTTAAAAGCAATTGTATGATCATTGTTTTAATTATTCTGCTTGTTTTAATTTTTGTTGTTTATGTTTTTTTGTTGCAGCCTCAATTTGGCAGCATAGCGCAGGGGAAAAGCCTGGAGCGTATCCGGCAATCATCCAATTACAAAAAGGGGCAATTTCAAAATCTTAATGATACGCCACAGCTAACAGAAGGCGGTACCATTCCGGGCATCATGAAAGATTTTCTTTTTCGGAAAAACAAGAACAATAAACCTTCCCGCAGTTTGCCTTCTCAAAAAACAAATCTTTTGCAATTAGATAAAACTAAAGATGCACTGGTGTGGTTTGGACACTCTTCTTATTTTATGCAGGCAGATGGAAAAAAGTTTTTGATCGATCCGGTATTCAGCGGGCATGCGTCGCCTGTAAAATTTACAACAAGAAGCTTCGCGGGAAGTGATGTCTATACAGTTGCAGACATGCCATCTATTGATTATCTTCTTATATCACATGATCATTACGACCATCTTGATTACCAAACGCTGATGCAGCTAAAACCAAAGGTCAATAAGGTAATCACCGGCATGGGTGTGGGCGCACACTTACAGCGGTGGGGCTTTAAGGCAAGTGACATTATTGAAATGGACTGGAACGAAGAGTGTATGTTGGAAGAAGGTTTTACGATCAGCACAACGCCTGCACGCCATTTTTCGGGCAGAGGTTTAAAGAGAAATCAATCCATCTGGCTTTCGTTTGTACTGACGACACCAAACGATAAAATATTCATTGGTGGCGACTCGGGTTATGATACGCATTTTAAAAACATTGGTGATCAATTTGGTCCTTTTGATCTTGCCATATTGGAAAACGGCCAATATAATAAGCACTGGAAATACATTCACATGATGCCCGAAGAGACCGTACAGGCAGCCATTGACCTGAAAGCAAAAAAATTATTACCGGTGCATTGGGGAAAATTTTCTTTGTCGCTCCATGCCTGGGATGAACCGATTATACGACTGACAAAAGAAGCAGAAAAAAGAGGCGTTGCTGTTGTCCATCCCATGATTGGTGAAGCGCTGTATTGGAAAGAAAACAAGCCCGGAGTAAAATGGTGGGAAGCGATAAAATAAAAATCACATCACCCATTGATCATTATGACCGTATTTACTGCTTCGCTTTCTCTACATTTGAAAAACGCTTTTTAAATTGATTCTATAAACAAACTTCCATGAAGAAATATTTTTTCCCTGTCGGCCTCTTTGTAACAACAGCATTTTTTCTTTCGTGCAATAATTCAACAACTGTAGCTTCAGATGCCAGTAAAACTGATAGCACATCATCGTATGCAGCACAACACCTGGTAGGCTATGCCAGTGTAAAACTAACCACTGACCTCTCAAAGCTTAGCGAAAAAGAAAAGCAAATGATACCGCTTTTAATAGAAGCGGCAAAGATTATGGATACGCTTTACTGGGATCAAAACTATGGGCAACGTGATAGCCTGCTCAATGCCCTAAGCGATGCTGAAACAAAAGAGTTTGTCCAGGTTAACTATGGCCCCTGGGATAAATTGAATAACGACACGCCTTTCGTTGCAGGTGTAGGCGCCAAACCTTTGGGCGCCAATTTTTATCCTGCAGATATTACCAAAGAAGAAATTGAAAAATCAAATCTTGCCGATAAGCATGGCCAGTATTCACTGATACGTAGAGACAGCACAGGAAAACTAATTTCTGTTGCATATCACGTTGCTTATAAAGAACCATTGCAGCGAGCATCCAATTTATTACAACAAGCTTCTGATCTGGCCGAAGATGCCGGGCTTAAAAAATATTTGCAGTTACGTTCGCAGGCACTGGTCACCGATAATTTTACGGCAAGCGATATAGCATGGCTTGACATGAAGAACAATGGCATTGACATCATTATTGGACCTATTGAAAATTATGAAGATAAACTATACAATGCCCGCAATGCGTACGAATCGTATGTATTGGTGAAGGACAAAGAATGGAGCCAGCGGCTGGCAAAATATGTGGCTATGTTGCCAGAGTTACAGCAAGGCCTACCGGTGGATGCCAAATACAAAGCCGAAAAGCCGGGCACATCTTCTGAGTTGAATGCGTATGATGTAGTTTATTATGCCGGGCAAGCCAACAGCGGCGGCAAAACCATTGCGGTGAATTTGCCCAACGATGAAGAAATTCAAAAGACCAAAGGCACCCGTCGTTCGCAACTGAAGAACGCCATGCGGGCGAAGTTTGACAAGATATTGATGCCTATTGCCAATACATTGATCGACCCTTCACAATTAAATAAGGTGAATTTCGATGCCTTCTTTGCCAACGTCATGTTTCATGAAGTAGCACACGGGTTAGGCATCAAATCTACTGTCAATGGCAAAGGCACAGTAAGGGCCGCATTGCAGGAGCAGGGCTCGTGGCTGGAAGAATGCAAGGCTGATATTTTAGGTTTGTACATGGTAACAAAGCTGGTGGAGAAAGGTGAACTTCCCGGTCCCATTGAAAATTATTACACCACTTTTATGGCCGGCATTCTGCGTTCCGTACGCTTTAGTGCCGCCGATGCACACGGCAAAGCCAACATGCTTTCGTTTAATTTTTTTGAAGAAAAAGGCGCCTTTGAAAAAACTGCCGATGGACATTACAAAGTGAACTATACCAATTTCGGCAAAGCTATGAATGAGTTAAGTAATTTAATTCTAACGCTTCAGGGCAACGGTGATAAAGCCGGTGTGGAAACTGTGGCAAAAGAAAAAGGAATTATAAAACCTGATCTCCAGGCCGACCTGAACAAACTGAAACAAAAAGGCATACCGGTTGATATTGTTTTTGAGCAAGGGGCAACTGTACTGGGATTGAAATAGTGATGAGACCTGTAAAACGTTAAACGTGAGACGTGAGACTGGTCCGGCATCTTGCAAAGAATCTATTGTATAGTAATCAGGACTAACTGGTATTACTGAATTATCTTGATTCTGATTTATATAAAAGTCTTCGCCAGTGCGAAGGCTTTTTATTTGTTGACACCGGGTACGCTTAATTAGCAGCAGCTATTTCTTCTTTGCTCTCTACAATAATGGGAAGGCTTACCATTAGCAGACAACCCTTGCCTGGAGCTGATTCTATCTTCACTTTTCCATTAAACACCTTGGCACGGCTGATGATGTTGTTCAACCCAATGCCGTTTCTTTTGCCAAGCGTATCAAAGCCTTTTCCATTATCCCTGACAGTAAGGATTGTATGATCCTCCGCCTGGGACAGGGAAACAGATACGTGGGTAGCAAAGGCATGCTTGATAATATTGTTCAATTGCTCCTGTACAATGCGGTAAACGGCCAGTTTCTGATTCATGGAAACGCTGGCACGGTAAGAACAATGATCGAAAGCAATATAAACGCCACTGGAAGATGCCACCATTTCCACCAAAGCCGTTATAGAATCGGTTAATGATTTGGTGCCCAATGTAGGTGCAGACAGATCTCTCGACAGGTTCCGTATCTCGTTAATAGAGGTCATTACAAGATGCATGCTTTTAGCCAATAGGTCTTCCCTTGAATCTTTACAGTGCAAGGCTGTTTCAAGATAAAGTTTCACGGTGGTCAGCACCTGGTTTACATTATCATGCAATTCGCGGCCAATCACTTCTCTTTCTCTTTCCTGCGCCCAAATAACCTGCTCTGTCACCTTGCGTTGAAAACGTTTCTGTTCTTCCAGTAATTTTTTGGTCAGTTTTTTACGCTCAGTAATATCGCGGATAATAATGATTGCCCTTTCATTTCCCAACGCATCCTTATAAAGCGTTGAAGCCATTTCGCCAATAAACAAGCTGCCATCGCTACGCAAAAAATTAAATTCTTTTTTATCTGTCTTTCTTGACAGGCCGTTTTCAATAAGGGTAGTTGGTTGAGAATCGGGAGCATCAATCAATTCCGAAAAACTTTTGCCTAAAAGCTTTGTTTCAGGCATACCAAAAAATCTGCACGCCGCAGCGTTAGCAGCCAGCATTTGGCCGCCGGGTATCATCAGCAAAATAGCATCCTGGCTGTTCTCAAAAATGGAGCGGTATTTATTTTCACTCTCCCTTATTTTTTCAATGTTTTGTTTGCGGTGCAGCAAAACAATGCAAAGCAAAGCAGAAAACAATGCTATCAATGCGCTGATAACGATAGCCGAATCATGGTCTCTTTCTTCTCTTTTATAATAATCTCTAAATACATCTTGTTGCGATGTGCCTACCGTTGCAATGATGGGATATTCCTTCATTTTGCGGTAACTGAAATAAGTTGGAATATCATGAATGGCATCGTTGGCCACATAAAAGCTATCGGGGTTTTCAGCCACATGTTTAAATAAAGGGCTTTTAATAATGTTCTCACCCGAGCTTTCTACGGCACCTGTTCGGCGGGCATATGTAATGCCATCCGGAGCTATCAGCGAAATAATATCATTGGTACGCAGGTTGGCCTGTGCATAAAAAGAAGTGAAAGTAGAAGGCTCAATTTGCAAAGCCACCACTCCGCCAAAGCTTCCATCTTTTTTATTGATCCTCCTGCTTAAAACAATAACAGGTTTGCCTATGGTTTTAGAAAGAAGCGGCTTACTGATGAACAGCTTTTCGTCTTTATTTTTTAAATGGTAAGCAAAATAATCCCTGTCTAAAAAATTCAATAAAGTGTCAGAATGAAAATCGATGTTGAGATGCACCAACCGTCCTTGTTCGTTGATGATGGCCACACCTTTAAAAATATCATTGCTAATGGCATGGTTAAACAAAAGCCTTTCAATGTTTGTTTTTTCTCCCCGCCTGTCGTATTCCATTTTTACTAATTGCACTACGGCATCTGCATTGTGAATAGTGCGGATAGCATATTGCTCTAAAGCCACTGCCAGATTTGAGTTGCGGCGCTCAGCCGATGCAATGGTGTCTTTGCGGTCAGTGCTCATCTGGCGCACATGATTGGCCCAGATCAAAACAATGAGGATGACACAAAAGCCTGCAATGCACCCAACCAGCTTTCCGCTCCTTGTATTTATACGTTGCATTTGTGGCAGTATTGAATGACATTATGATCAGGAAGAAAGGCAGAAACCAGTAAACGCACCTTCTGAAGTGTAAGTGTGGTGTTGCTCATAGTTATTGAATTGTAGAGGAATCAATCAAAGTAAAAAGGAATTTAATTAATAAAAAAGCCCATCCTCTAAAGAAAACACTTAGTAAATGAATTTATTGGAAAGAAAACTGACCACAGGGGCAGTTGCCGTTTTAAAACGGATGGAAATGAGGAATCAATAATGAGTTGAGCAACAGTAATGAAAAGGCTCTTTGCATGAATGCGTTCTTCCTATCATTTATTAATATGAAAAACAAATGCCGGCTGCATTTCTACAACCGGCATTTACGCTGATGCTTTTGAATAAAACTATTTCTTAAACGGCGCTTTTACAATAACCGTTTCACCTTTACCTTTTTCGTTAGCTATGCTTTGAATGGTCCACAGGTCAAGCAGGTTGTCGCCATCTATCATGCTGCCGCTATAATCGCCCCACGACGTGCCGTCGGTGGCGCCTTTACCTTCGCCTGCACTAACTATTTCCCTGATAGTCCCTTTTTTGTCTTTGTGAAGCCTGTAAGCAAATCTTGGGCTGATAAATGAATTTTCATTCACTTCCTGGAAACCGATCAGCACATCTTTTTTCTTATTTACAGCAATAGTGGTTTGTATGTAATTAGTGGTATCGCTGCTGATCAGTCCTGTTTGCTCTATTTCCCCGGTCTTTGCATTGATCTGATGCCATTGCACCGCCGAATGGTCATTGCAATTGACAGCCTGCGAAAACCAAATGCTGCCGCTTTGAAGCACTACGTTTTTGGGATTGCGGTCGCCGCTGGAAACTTTTTGCGTTGTTCCTTTTTGGGGCGACTGCGGCGGATAATTGATGTATTTTAAATGATGCGGTTTTCTTGATACCACTTCGCAATAGGGCTGGCCGTTCGCATCTTCCGTCACTTTGCGAATCACAAAATCTTTTCTTTCGATAGCAAAAAAATACAGATCATCTATATCATCCTGCACAAACACAGGATTGCCCAGACTTCCTTTGAAATGATAAATGGTGGCGGGCTTGCCGGCTATGGCATCGGCCATGCGCATTACAAATGTGTTTTCTTCACCGCCTGGATAAGAATAACCGATCCACTTTTTACTATAACCAATACCGCCACCATCTACTTCCTTGGTTCTTGAAACGGGATAAACATTCCAGGCGCCTGTGGGGTCGCTGGTTGCCGATACGGAAATATTTACCGGCTTTTCTTTAGCCTTGTCGTAATACCACCACATATCGAATACGAATACCTTATTGTGAATATCAAAAAACATTTTAGGATCAATGCCATCATTAAAACATTTTTGAGAAACACCCTGCACATACTCACCCTTCTTATTATAAATGATCAGGCCACTGTTTGTTCCGTGCAGTACATAACCGCCCCCTACTGCAATCTGCGGATCTACCTGCCGGTACCCATCCATTGAACCATTGAATACCAAATAGCCGTTTACCATTTGCGGGTTGCCGCCCTGTTTGCGTTCGGGGCAGGCGCCATCATTATTGAAACTGTTCTTGTGTATGGGAGTTACCACTTCTGTACCGGAAGGGTATTGCTTCTCGCCATCATGCTGTGCAAACACCTGTGTAAAAAACAGGCTGGTTAAAAGTAGTAAGGGCAATGTTTTCATTGTAAGTTTTGATTTAAAAAATTGCAGTTGGGTTAAGCGATCAACATCGATACAGAATGTAAACGATTGGATTTTTTACAGGTATCAATGTTCTTTACGAACTAAACGTAGTGCATTTGTAAAGAGAAAGTGCATGCAATCGTTTGTGCATAATGCAAATGCATCGGATGGTCTGGAGAATTAAATTTCGTTAAGACCAAATGCCAAAAGGAAAAATAATTGCCGTGAGAAGGCAGTCAATTCGTAAAAACGCTGGTGAGAAAAAACATGCTTACAGGTGCAATACTTACGACAACGGAAGTAAAATTTTGAAGGTTGCGCCGCTGCCCTCTTTACTTTCTGCCCAAATAAAACCTCCGTGGTTTTCAGCAACTTTTCTTGCTATGGAAAGCCCTACACCGGTGCCCTTGTATTCCGAATTTCCGTGCAGGCGGGTAAAAACATTAAAGATGCGTTCTGCATCCTGCTGTTCAAACCCAATACCGTTATCCATGAACTCAATAAAATGATAGTGCTTATTGCCTTCTTCAACCAGCAGTTCCGGCTTTACTTCCCTGCCCTTTACAATAGAAGCGATAATTGATATAATAGGCCGTTCGTTGTGTTTACTGTATTTTAATGCGTTGTTCAAGAGGTTTTGAAATAGCTGTTGCAACTGACGGCTGTTACCTTCCACAGTGGGCAGAAGTGTGGTTTCAACTTCTGCATTTTTCTCCTGTAGCTGTAATTCCAGGTCCACCATCACAGCCTTAATGATTTTATTCAGATCAACCAGTTGTAGTTCCATCATGCCTTTTGTTACCTGTGAATAGGTAAGCAGGTCGTCAATAAGAGAGCCCATGCGTTCGGATGCGTTTTCCAGTTTGTTGAACAGCCCCTGCTGCCGTTCGTTAAGTATAGGTTCTAATTCTTCTTTCAACCGGTTGGCAAAAAAGTGGATCTTGCGGATCGGTTCTTTCATGTCGTGCGAAGCCGCATAAGCAAATTCTTCAAGGTTCGCATTGGAACGCTTGAGGTCTTTCACCAAATGTTCCAGCTGCAATTGCGCTTCTTTCATTGGAGTAACGTCGGTAAAAATGTGAATCAGGTGATCTTTATCCATTTTAGACATGGTAAGTTCAAGCCAACGTCCGGTGTATTCCAGGTAATATTGCGTAAAGGAAGGTTCACCTGTTGCTAAAGTCTTTAAACAAACCTTGCCATAATCTGATTCCAATATGTCGGGGTCAATTTCTTTAGCTGTTTTATTAAGATAGATATCCCTGGGTAAACCGGTGTGTCTTACCGCCGCGTCATTGGCTAAAATGGTTTTGGCATCAACAACTGTTCCTTCTTCATTCCTGACCATTTCAGTAACGGAAATGCCATTGCTTGAGTTGACCAGTATATTGTTCATCAGGTTTTGCTGGTTTTCCAGTTCCCTGGTTCTTTCGGCTACCCTTTGCTGTAAGGTCTCTTCATTCTGCTTTAACTGCTGTTGATACAGCACCTGGTCGGTTACTTCAATTGAAATGGCCAGCACACCTATAATATCGCCTTGTGCATCCTTATACGGTTGGTAAACAAAATTCTGGTAAGTTGTCTCCGTTTTCCCATTTCGTACCAATTCAACCGGCCGTTGGTCAAATTTGTAAGTAGTTCCTTTTTGAAAAACCTCCGACATCAACACCTCAAGGCCCTGGCCTTTTGCCTCGGGTAAGGCTTCAAAAACAGGTTTGCCTATTACCCACTCCCGGGATTTGCCCCAGATCTGTATCATTTTTTCATTGGCAATATCTATGATGTGCTCCTCACCCATCAGGATGCACATGGCTACAGGTGATTGCAGGATCATACTCCTGAAGTTTCTTTCACTTTGCTCTACCTGCTGCTTGGCTGTTACAAGGTCGGTAATGTCTGCTGCGGTGTTCATTACACCATACACAGAACCATCACTATCAAAAAGAGGCGTAAAACTGTAGTTGAAATAAAAAGGTTGAAGTTTGCCGTCCACCACAAGATCCACTCTCTGGCTTCTTTTGTGAAAAGGCTTGCCCGTTGTATACACATAATCCAACTGCTCATAAATGTTCTGGTCAGCCAGTTCGGGCAGCACTTCCGGATAGGTCTTGCCAACCACATCCGGACCTTTTCCCCACACGTCAATGATGGATCGGTTGACGAACCGGATGCGCATTTCCTTGCCTGCATACACACCAATAGGGAAAGGAGCACTTTCAACAATGGCCCGCACCTGTTGTTCGCTTTGCTGAAGCCGGCGCATATTCTCTTCCTGCTCCGTTGCATCAATGGTAATGGTATTGGTGCGGTCTTCTACCTGGTGAATAATGTATTGTACGGCACCATTCACACCAAACACTGGTTTGCTATGCAGCTTCCAGGTACGGTATTCAAATTGATTGGTGACAGCGTTCAATAAATCATATCGCTGTTCTTCAACCAGGTGAGGCTTTTTGTGCTGAATGACAGATGCCAGCGAATCTATGATAACATTTTGCCCTCCGGAATTATCATTTCCGGGATTATCCGTAAATATCTCGAAGAGTCCTTTACCAATAATATCATTGCGGTGTGTAAAGGTTGCAGAAAGATAATCGTCGCTTACAGCAACAATAGTAAAACGGGGCGTATCGGGCAGGAGTAAAATAAAAAGTCCCGGCAGGGAATTAAAAACAGTAAGTGACTCTTCCTGAAGACTTTCAAATTGAGGCATTCCAAGAAACGGGTTAAAGGGTGGGCAAATTAGCTTAATAGCAAGATGATAAAAAATTTTTATTTTTTTTATTGCAAACAAGAAGCTTTTGTAAAGAACCTTATTCAGCCTGATAGCAGTAATCTGCAAAAATTCTTCCTTAATTTTCCGCATGCAACCAAAATGGCTTTCTTTTATTACCGGCCTGCTTATACTTTTCATCATCTACCATTTTCCCGAATTCTTTTCTTCCCTGTGGATAGCCGCAGTTTTTAAGATTGGCTTCTTAATCGTGGCTTTTTTAATAGCTCGTAAGCAGGGCTGGACAGGCTTAGGCGGTTATGGTTTATCGCTTCACAAGGGATGGATCAGAAATTTGTTAACAGGCTTGTTGACCGGCATTGCCTTCTTCCTGCTTTCGGAATGGTTAGCCATAAAAAGCGGCTATGAAAAATTGATCTCCATACAATCTTTTCCGGAGGTTATAAAGCTGCTGCCTTTAACGCTATTAATGACTTTTTTTCCATCCATCGCAGAAGACATACTTACCCGCGGATATTTATTTGGAAACCTGGAGAAAAATTTAAAACCCTCAACATTCATCTTATTATCGGCAGCGTTTTATGTGCTTAACCATATATGGCGCCTAACGGAAGGCGTACCCATTCTCTCTTACCTGTTTATTTTAGGCCTGGCTTTGGCCTGGGCACTTTCCTTTACAAAATCGCTTTGGCTTACATTGGGCATTCATTGGGGCGCCAACATCACTTTTGAAATAATCAACGCTGCAGCTACTACGCAAACGGTAAACAAATCAATTACTATATGGATACTGGCTTTATGTTACGCATTGATGTTTGCCGTTATTGTTCTTAACCGCAAATTATTTGCTGTTAAGCAAAAGAGATAATGTTTTATTTGCTCACAGCTTGTGTATTGCAGCAATCCTTTTCTTACATTGAGTAATGGCTAACAACAAAACCCATTGGCCTGCAGCTTTTATCGAAGTCAAAATTTAATTCAAAAAATATAGTATGAAAGGCGCCAAAAAATTGTGAGAGTTTTAGGGTAGTATAAATTGTTTAATTTCGACCCTTCCCAACCTTAATCATACACAACTATGGCCAATTCAATTTCTGTAAGAAATAATGTAAAAATATTGGGTAAGGGCAGCCAACCCATCATGTTTGCCCACGGTTTCGGCTGTGATCAGAACATGTGGCGGTTTTTAGTTCCTGCTTTTGAAAACGATTATAAAATCATTCTCTTTGATTATGTAGGCGCCGGGCAGTCAGATAGGTCGGCGTATAACCAGGAACGGTATTCGTCTTTGTATGGCTATGCGCAGGACGTACTGGAAATTTGTAAAGAACTGGCACTAAGTAAAATTATTTTTGTTGGACATTCTGTTAGTTCCATGATAGGCCTGCTGGCAGCCATTCAAGAGCCTGGATATTTTGAAAAGCTGGTGATGGTTGGACCTTCGCCTTGCTATATCAACAATGAAAATTACAAAGGCGGCTTTGAAAGAAAAGACATTGAAGACCTGCTGGAGACCATGGAAAAAAATTATATAGGATGGTCTAATTTTTTAGCGCCTAACATTATGGGTAATAAAGACCGTCCGCACCTGGCCGAAGAACTAACCGAGAGCTTTTGCTCTACCGATCCTGTTGTTGCACGGCAATTTGCTGAAGCCACTTTCTTTTCAGACAATCGTCAGGACCTGGCCAAAATAAAAGTTCCTTCCCTGATCCTTCAATGCTCGGAAGACATTATAGCACCGCTGGAAGTGGGCGAATACCTGGCAAAGCATTTACCAAACAGCACTATGAGAATTATGAAAGCCACCGGCCACTGCCCGCATATGAGCGAACCTGAAGAAACCATTTCTTTAATAAAAGAATATCTATCAGCAGCTTAATGGAAAATTACTTTGAGCAGGGCCCTGGTATTTATTTTTCTTTAACCGATGACGGATGCCTTTTAGATATAAATCAACATTTGTGTTCGTGCCTGCATTATGAAAAAAAAGAGTTGGTTGGGAAAAAAACAGATATACTTTTTACAGTTGCCACCCGCATTTTTTATGAAACACACTTTTTCCCTCTCTTAAAAATGCAGGGCCATGCAGAAGAAATCTTTATTACACTTAAAAAAAGCAATGGCGACGCTTTACCCATAATGATCAATGGAGAGAGAAGAAAAATTGATGGCAGGGCTGTTATTCTTTGCGCCGGCATTGTTGTTCATAACCGCAAAAAATTTGAAGATGAACTGATCGCTGCAAAAAAGAAAGCTGAATTAGCCTTGCAGGAGAATACGGCACTTGCAGAAGCCCGGGAGAGATTGCAGCAACACAGCGAAGAACTGGACAGGCAGATCCAGGTATCAAAAAAACAAAATGAAGAGATCAGGCAGTTTAACCGCGTGGTAACACACGACATGCAGGAACCAATAAGAAAGCTGTTCTTTTTTTCTAACATGGCGCTGGAAGATATTGGCAAACCGAAACCCCAGGAGTTGTTCAAAAAGATGCTCCGCATCACCCATCAGATCAAAAACATTGTTTCCGGTCTTCAGCAATATGTCTGGCTTACCGAAAAGCCTTTGAAGATTGATGCGGTTGATATCAACAAACTTCTTTTGGTTATAAAGCAGCAACTCGAAAAAGAATTTCAGCAAGTAGATTTAATTATGACCGCCGGTGAGATACCTACCATTTTTGCAGATACCGAACAACTACAATTACTTTTTTACCAGTTATTGGCAAATGCCATTCAATTTAGAAAAGAAGGCAACAAAGCCTTTGTCAGCGTTTCGGCAACCATCCTTCAGGCTAACCAGTTTCGCAACGTTGAAAGATATAAATACATAGATCACCTGCGCATACAGGTAAATGATAAAGGCAAAGGATTTGATCCGAAATATAAAGAGCAGCTATTTGGCTTATTTAAACGGTTGCATCCCGAAAGTGGCCGGGGAGTTGGTCTTTCGCTTTGCAAAAAAGTGGCAGACAATCATAGCGGGTTTATTAGTATTGAAAGTATAGAAGAAGAAGGTACAACGGTCAATATTTTATTGCCTTTACGGGCAAGTGATAAAGATGTATAAATGATCTTTACCTTCAGCGCACAAAAACCTGGTTAACCTTAACTCTAGTCATCATGAATAGTAGAAAAAAGATATTATTTGTAGAAGATGATGCTGATGACAGGGAAATGATTTTGTATGCAGTAAATGAAATCAACCCACTTGTTCATACAGTTTTTGCAGAAAATGGCTTACAGGCAGTGGAATACCTGGAACAGGCGAAAAAAACTTCGCTTCCCTGCCTGGTAGTACTTGACTTGAACCTGCCTATCCTTGACGGCAAAGAAACTTTTAGGAAAATAAAACATGAACTTAAGTTAGAATCTTTACCGGTCATCGTTTTCTCCTCAAGTCAAAATCCCAATGATAAAAACCTCTTTGCTTCCTGGGGTGTGGAGTTTATTACTAAACCCGACAACCCTTCTTATTTAAATAAGATTGTAAGCCACATGCTGGATGTATGTGATGATAAAAGCTGAAGACTTCATTGTGAAAGAAAAACGCATCGTGTTGCCGAGCTGGCTTATCCAAAGGCCTCATGCATTCTGCATGCTGAAACTTTTTTTCTTACATTGAGTAATGGCTACTGTTAACAAAACCTCCTTTGCGCCGCAACTTTTTATCAAAGCCGGAATTACCAATATTGAATTCTATCAAAAAGCTTTCGGAGCTATAGAATTAAGGCGCTTTCTGAACGACGATGGCAGCTACCATGTAGCGGAACTTTCCATTGATGGCGCCCTGTTTCACCTGCATGAAGAAAAGCCACAAGCGGGAGAACTAAGTCCTGAAAACATCAATGGAACGACCACACTGATAGGTTTATTTGTAAGCGATGTAGATGCTGTGCTAAACAATGCCATTGCCGCAGGCGCCACACTCATCTCTCCTGCACGAGACTATGACTATGGCTACCGGCAGGGCCGGGTGAAAGATCCCTTTGGCCACCACTGGATGATTGAAACGCAGCTATGACCACGTTCACTCAAAAGATACTGCAGTTTCAAATATTTGATTCATGAAAACCGCAGCGGCCGCAGCATACATAGCGCTGCATTCTTCTGTGTTCGCTGCGGTTTGCGTCATGTTCGCTCAAGCAGCTCACTTCCGGAAGGAATCTTTTGCAATCACCGTCCAGTCGCTGTTGCCATAACCTTTTTCAATCCATTCATCCATCAGCTTTGCTACAGCCGGCAGTACCGTTATATCTGTTGCTCCCTTTTGTGCGGCCTCTATAAACAGGCGGGTATCTTTTCTTGCCATGTTCAATTCCCACGAAGGCTGCGAGTAGTCACCCGAGGTCATCCTTTTTAGTCTTCCCTGCAGCATGCCGGCGGGGTTCCATTCATTGAACAAAGCAGACAGTTCATCTACAGAAATATCCAATGCTTTGGACACAGCCAGTGTATCACGAACGCCTGCTGTAAAACATATCAGGAAGGCATTGCCCGCCAGTTTTATTGCCGCTGCTTTGCCAGCCTCGGTACCCAGTTGCAACAACTTGCCTGTCATTTGCGCTAATTCTGGCTGTAGTTGATTGATCAACGCTTCATCGCCCGATACCAGCATCATGCCTGTACTTTCCAGCGCATTGGAGGGACCCATGAACACCGGCGCATGCTGGTAAGAAAACCCTTTTTCTTTCCACTCCTTTGTTCTTTGTATAGCACCTTCTTTTGAAGTGGTAGTATGATCAATGATGACGGCGCCGGGCATTAAGCCATCGCTGACTGCCTGCAACACTTCGTCCACCGAAGCATCATCTTTCAGGGTAAGATGAATCCTGTCGGCACCTTTTACGGCATCGGCGGCACTATCAAAAGCTTTGGCGCCAAACGTTACTAATTCTTTTGCTTTGGATGCAGTACGGTTCCATACCTGTACCTGCTCACCTCTTTTCAACATAGCCTTTACAAAATTAGAACCTAATAACCCCATTCCTAAAAACGCTTTCATAAAATTGATTTTTTAATTTGACTGCAAAGTTTATGAAAATTGGATGGGACGGCCTATAAAACCAGGTTTCTACTATCGTCAGGAAGCTTGCGGTAAACAAGGCAACACTACGTTTACCGTGCAACCGCGACCCGGTGCACTCTCCAGTACAAAACTGCCGTTCAGGCTTTCCGCCCGGGTCTGCATATTTACCATGCCAATGCCGTCCTTCCGGTTCTTGATTGAGAAGCCCTTCCCGTTGTCGGTTACCGACAGCCGCACACTGTCCGCCTCCCGTTCTATGTATATCAACACTTCAGTGGCTTCGGCATGTTTGAGTATATTATTCAGTTGCTCCTGCAAAATCCGGTATACACCAAGGTGAACTTCCTGTCTTAACACCTGGTTGTTCAGGCCCAGTAGCTGGTGGGTGATCTTTACTTTGCTGGTGACATTGATGGAATCAATCAGGTCTTTCACCGATTCTTCGAGACTGATTTTGCCAAGCGTAGGAGCCGAAAGACGTTTGGAAAGGCTGCGAATTTCGTTGATACAGTCTTGCAGGTAAACCAGGGTGCGGGGCAAAATTGAACAGGCTTCGCCAACCCCTTCCAGCACCATCTCGTTGTGCAGCTTTACGGTGGTAAGTACCTGGTTAATATTGTCGTGTAGTTCCAGCCCTATCAGGGAGCGTTCCTCCTCCTGTGCTCGTATAACTGCTTCGGTAATGAGTTGGTGCCGTTGCCGGGCTTCCGCTTCCCTTGCGGCTTTTTGTCGTTGCACTTCTTTATTTAATGCCTGCAAAACCGCCACGTTCTTTTTGCTGCGGCGATAATATTGGTAAACCAGGAAAATGATCACCATTGTCATACACGAAAACAAGACAGTAACCCAAAGCAATAGCAAGGCCTTCTCCTTATCTTTTTTCAGCGTGGTAATTTGCAGTTGCTGCTCTTTATCTACCAACTGCCGGGTAACATCAGCGGCGGTCAGCAGCTTTTGTTGTGTGTCAATAGAGTCGCTTAACGAGAAATAATCTTTCAGATACCGGATGGCTGAATCGGGCCGCGAGGTCTGCTCGTAATACAATGCCATCAGGCGTTTCCATTCCAACTGGTTCGGGGAGCTTAGCTGTGGTATGGGGGCCGCCATGCCGTTCAGTATATGGAACATGGAAGCCAGGTCGCCTTTCCGGCTGTAAATTTCTGCCAGTTGCAATTTTACTTCCTGTGCGTTTTCCACCTCGTAGCCTTCACGGTCGTTCAGGGCAATGCCTTTCAGGCATAGCTGCTCCGCTTCTTCCAGGCGGTTTTTGGCCATCAGCACTTTGGCCTTGTTGCCATATATCACGCCATAGATTTTATCCATAAAAGCGGGGCCCAGTGTGTCTTTGTACTGGTTGGCTATTGCCAGGGCTTTATCAAAATACGCCATGGCACTATCATAGCTTTTTAGCTCCACAAAGCACAAGCCGATGTTGCTCTGGATCTCCTGCTGCTGCAATACCACGCCAAAAGTCTGGGGCGAGCAGGTTTGCTGCAGGTCGTAAGCCTCCTTGAAATAGTCAAGTGAGGCCCTGAAGTTTTCCTGCTGGTAAAGCACCATAGCAATGTTGTAGTTAAACTCTTTTCTTTCACAGGGAGTTAAATGGGCATCAGCCAGGTTTTTGGCCTTGAAAAAATATTCATTGGCCTTGCTGTAGTGTGTAAGCCGGTAAGCTATTTGTCCGCCAAAAAGTAACAGATTCACATAAGCGTGGGCATACCCGTTCTGCAGTTCGGGAGTGTTGTAATAAGCCAGGCCGGCATCGATCATGCTGGACGTTGCTGCGTTGTCTCCCGTAAAAAAATAATAGTAAAGCGATTTGAGATCATACCGCATTGCCCTGGGATAAACGGTTGCGTTCTGTGCTTTTTTGAGGGCCGAATCATAAAAATGAAGAGCACGGGTAGTGTCACGGTCTTTAAACATGATCTGCATGGAAGAATCAATAAAAGCATGTTTCCAGAAGCTGGTCTCTTCTTTTTCTGTTGGCGCCTGGTGGCAGGAGGCAGCCATAACTACAATCAGCAATACTGCACAGTAAGCAGGTTTAAACATAGCAGGGGTTTTTCAAAGGAATTAAGAATGCCAAAAATAAGTAATAAACGCAGGCAGCGCAATACTATCGGCGGGTTTCGTTTTTTATAAGGTGATGAGTAGGTTTTGACGTTGTAATAAGGCGTTGAAGTTTTTATAAGTATATGAAAAGGTTCAAAAGCTTTCACTTCTGAACCCAACTGTGAAAAACAGAAATGAAACCAATTACTCTATCTAACTTAGTTAACCAATTCAGCAATTTATGCTCGACATAGTTATTGAAGCCAGGCAGGCAGCCATAGCCCCCGGCATGAACGTTCGGCGGGTACTCCCCTTCCGCTTAAGAAGAATGGTGGGGCCTTTTATTTTTATGGATCATGCAGGGCCCGTGCAGGCGGCACCCACTACGGCTCATGCCCTTGATGTACTGCCCCATCCGCACATAGGCCTTTCCACCGTTAGCTATCTTTTTGGCGGTCAGGTAACACACCGCGACAGCCTGGGTGTAGAGCAGATCATCCGTCCCGGCGAAGTAAACTGGATGACGGCGGGCAGCGGCATTGCCCACTCCGAACGTTTCGAAGACCCGGCCACGCTGGCAGGCGGACAGTTGGAGATGATACAGACCTGGGTGGCACTGCCGGAAAAGGATGAAGAAGCGGCGCCTTTGTTTGATAATTATAAACCCGAAGTGTTGCCGGTTTATACCGACAAAGGTGTATGGATGCGTTTGATTGCAGGCGATGCCTACGGGTTAAGAAACGATGTGAAAACATTGTCGCCCCTTTTTTACCTGCATGCCGTCATTCAAAAAGGCACAGATTTCGGCTTGCCTAAAGAACATGCCGAAAGGGCCTTGTACGTAGCCAAAGGAAGCATTGAAGTGAACGGGCAGTTTTACCACGAAGGCCAGATGCTGGTGTTTTCCAAAGGCGTAGATCCAACCATTCATGCCAGGGAAAACGCAACGCTGATGCTGATGGGTGGCGAACCTTTGGGTGAACGCTTTATCTGGTGGAATTTTGTTTCTTCAAAAAGAGAAAGAATTGAACAGGCCAAGGAAGACTGGAAGCAGGGAAGAATCATTTTGCCACCAAACGACAATAAGGAATTCATTCCCCTGCCGCAAGACAAATCAAAACCCGCAGGCGCACCACCGCCGCCGCCTGAAGTACTTTCCTAAAACTTAAATAAACTGTATGAACCAGCAACCGCATATTGTTACCAATAACGAGGCGCAACAGCGTTTTGAAATTTTTGAAGATGGAGAAGCAGCTTACCTGGAATACCGCTTTCATAAAAACGACATTGCCCTCATGCACACTTTTGTTCCCCCGGCTTTGGAAGGCAAAGGCCTGGCATCGGCACTGGCGCACTATGCGCTGGAGTGGGCCAAAGAACATAATAAGCTGGTAATAGTGTATTGTCCTTTTGTAGCTGCTTACCTGCAAAGGCACCACGAATACGACAGCATTATTACTAAAAGCCACCAGTGATACAGTACAGTGAAGAATTGCTGAACCACTAACAACAGCAGCTACTTCTCTTCGTCAAGATTAAAATCATTGACCTGCTGCTCTAAATTTTTAATCAGCCTTGTCCAAAACTTATATGACAGGAGCATGATTTGAAACAGAACAATAATAGCCGCTGCAACGCTTTTTTGAAATTAAATCATGCAAAGCATAGGTTGTTGAGTTAGATGAAAAACTTACAGGTTTATAAAAAAAATTGTTGAGGCAACATTGAAGCAGCTTGAAAGCTGTTTCTTTTAAAGGAATATCCCCGGAAAGTACGTTCATAAAAAATGGCTTGCGTATGTACAAGCCATGACAAAAAGAATGCGGTTACTTTACCGGTTACAGCCTGATAATAGCAACGCACCTTATATCGGTCCTCATTTCTTCACCGCTTTCAACCAATCCTCCACCCCCTTCTCTATTTTCTTTGCTACCTGTTTATGAAACTTTGGATCAAGGATTCTTTTCTCATCCTGTTCATTGCTTAAAAACGCCACTTCCACCAAACAGTTAGGATATTCAGTAGGCCCGCTCAGCGAAAAATTAAAAGCACCCACATTGCCATAATTGCCCAACCCCAGCTCCAGCATCCTGTCCAGTATTTTTTGCGACAATGGCCTGAAGCCAATATAGCGGTAATAAGTGCTCACGCCTTCCGTAGCGGGATTGCCCGAAGAGTTCAAATGAATGCTGATCAAAATATCCGGCTGCTGTTCACGCAGCATCATTGTTCTTTCCACCATTGTCAGGTCGGTATCGTGTGTACGGGTCATATACACCTCGGCGCCTTTTTTGCGAAAGTATTTGGCCACTTCCTGCGCAATCTTCAGGGTATATTCCTTCTCCAGCACTTTTGTGGTAACGCCATCAGCGCCGCTGTTGCTGCCGCCATGGCCGGGGTCAATGGCGATCTTCAGCTTCTTCACTTTTAAAACCTCGGGCTGCGGCTTAATGCGGATCTGCAGGCTGTTGTTGCGATAATAAATAGCATAGCCCCAATGCTGTTTATGTTTCAGTTCTATAAACACCCGCAGCACATCATCTTCTACCTGTTCGTACCAGGCATTTTTTATTTCTCTTACGGTTTTCAGTTGGGTGATCCAGTTGGTATTACTGGCTACGCCAAAAATATCCACCACAATGCGGGAGGGGTCTATTTGCTGAACGGCACGGTAGGGCAGCTTTTCAGTGAGTGATACTGAAACATAATCGTAGGCACTGTCGCCCCAAACCCGCCAGCTATTGGTAAGATAAAATGGCTGCAGCTTTATGGCCGTATCTGTTTTAAAAGAAGCCTTGGGCAGGTAAGCAAAATGCTGTTGCGAAAGCTGCAGTTTATAATCATTCTTCACACTGTCTACCACCTTTACTAAAATGTTCGAATCGAGATAACCCATTTTAGCACCGCCCAACCTGTCCTGGCCAAGGCCATAGTTCAAAAAAGGCAGCGGGCCTGTGGTGCGGCCATAAAACGATTGGGAGTACGTGGTAATGGAAGCCATCAGATAAAAAACGAGCAGTAGTTGTTTCATGAGGGGAAGATAGGAAGGAAAAGAATATTTTTCCGGATGATACCAGCTCGTTTGTTTTATTCTTCGTCTTAAGAAACGTTACACCTGTTGGTTTTGTTCAAAGCATGGTGTGAAGCTTGTGCGGACACAAGCCGTGGCAATGAAAATTCCTTTACGTTGGCCATAGCATACTTCCAGGTTTCATTACGGCCATTTTCTTTGATCATTTTTTTCCAGAGCGGATTGTTATTGGTTTGCGCCGTGGCAGCGGTCATTACAAAGAAGCAGGCAATAGCCAATAAGATTTTCATGTTCGAAATGTACTACTTTCCATGTGTGTGTCAAAGCCTGGCGGCCCCTGCGCCAAAGGCAAACAATTGATACCTTTATGCATCATTCACACGCATAAACCACACCGGCCATGTCGTTCAATACCCCAAATGTTTCTCCTGCATCGCACCATGCCATTGTAACACCCGGCGCTGCACCTGTCGAATTAAATCTCTCCGATTTTTTGTATGAAGCCGTTGATGCTTCGCCGTTTGCCGATGTAAAAAGCTGGTCGCAGTTCTTTGATCTTATTCCGGTTGATCCTTACATAAAAGAAGGATACCGCTTTAAAGCCATTGCATGGTTCAGGGTGAAGCATGATAAAGCGGCTGCTATTGAAGGCATTGACCAGCATATAGCAGCGGTAAACGGGTTAAGCGGCATGAATGAAAACGAAAGCAAAAAATACCTAAGCAGCAGCCAACCCACATGGCATTCCAAAGAAACCGGTTACAGTGTTTGGAATTTGCCACAATATGCCATGCAGCAATCCATCAAATACAATCCTGTTCATGGCGATATGCGTAGAGAATATCCACGCATTGATGAGGCCATTGTCAACAGCGACAGCTTTCATAATTTATTGATTCATTATGCTTCTTTTTTTGGATGGAGCGATGCCATTGTGCTGGTACAATTCCAACGGGTTGATTGTTTAACTAATAGAGTTGGACAACCTACTATAGAAGGTTTTCATCAGGATGGCAATCGTCATGTAGGTATGTTA
>JBQCJM010000358.1:0-4921 GCA_051952715.1 Flavisolibacter sp. | reverse complement strand
CAACCACTGGCGGGGTGTAAAACATTATCAAAATATGTAAACAGGTTATGT
Organism: Flavisolibacter sp.; assembly: GCA_051952715.1. GTDB lineage: Bacteria > Bacteroidota > Bacteroidia > Chitinophagales > Chitinophagaceae > Flavisolibacter. The sequence goes on along the minus strand of JBQCJM010000358.1, from coordinate 4,870 downwards.
AAACAGCTATTCATTTTCATCAGGATTTTAGAATTATTGGACTTCAATTTATTCTTCAGGTTTTAAAATGCACTGTTAATTACAGTTTTACAAACTTAGTTATTAACTCTAAAATTGTCAACCGGCCAAATGCTGCTGCACTATAAAAAATATTGAAAAGAATTAAATTTCAGTAAAATCACTTAGTTGTTCTTAACACGTATCAATTCAGGGAATGAAGTGATAATTGCTATCGTGCAGCTTTTGATTTGCATTCTGCTTTAGTTCTTCAGGTGTTTTCATACTATCATAGCGGAGTTTTAAAGAGAGAGCATAACCATCCAAATCGGGGAACAAACTTGCCCTGTGTAAGTTCATTTGCAGTAATTCTCTAAGCACTTCATATTTATAACTACCGGGCATCTCCATTTTCACGACAGCTTTGGTTATATCGTCTTCTAAAAATTGTAATTGATTCATAAATGGTTGTGATGACGTACCCGTGCTTACAAAAACAGACTGCTGCAACGAATAACGCCGGTTCATGCTAAAAGGTTCAATAGGGAATACTAACTGCTGGTTATTTTCATAAAATATCTTTTCAAACAACGCTTCATTGATGAGGTTTTTGTTTTGCTGCAATACTTCCTCAAAGCTGTCAGACAAAATTTCCAATGCCTTATTTTTTAGATGGTTAATATTGAGACACCAAATGCTTACGCAATGACCTTCATTGATGAGGCAACGTTCAAAAGCAAAATAAGCTGCAATGAAAGGAGATTTTGTAAGGTCGAGCAAACGTGTGGGTGCACCATGATGTTGCATTAACGCCAGCCATTCAATAAGCCGAACAGGAGCCTCATCTTTAGTTAAGTAATTACGGGCACCTCTTTGAAATTCGGCAACAAAATCGGCTTCGATGCCAGGGTAAAAGTTTATAAAGCCGGTTCGCTCTATGGCGTTACTTAGCCCCCAACCAGCATGCGCCTGTCCGCGAAAAGCCCAGTTCTCTCCAAACTCCTGGATGCGATCCTTAAATTGTTGCCAGTTTTCAAGTTTTATAACCGTGTAGTTCGATTGTACCATTAATTACGGTTTCTCTAAAAAAAGCGAGCCAGATGCACTATTCATCATAGTTTGAGCACTATTACAGGAAAAAAAATAGCTTGATTTAGATCAAATTATTTTTTTGCTTTTTCACCTCTTTTTATTCCAGTAGTAAAATAACTTGTTCACACTGATGTTTATACGAAAAAAATAACCAACTGAGAACGAAGAGCTTAATTTTTTCAAGAAAGGAATTCCATCATAAAATTAGTTTAACGGCACAGTTTTGGCTATGCATGGCCCGCTGAGGATGCCGTAGTTTTACCTGTGTGTTTTGTCTAGTGTGGTCAAGTATTTTTGACTTTGAAGACTTTCTGGTAGCCGCTAATTTTGTTACAGACCCTGAAACCAATATCCATTTCTTAGAAAAACATTGAGTTTAAGCCGGGAAACATTTTTACTTCCTTAAAATTCTGTGTTTGTGAAGAGTGACTTAGTCTGCAATTCTATACTAATAGATTTCAGAAACTGAGGTTCAAGCAGATTGCTATATAATAAATTTTAACCTTTCTATTCATCATTTAATTAAACTATGCAAGCATGAAAAACAACAAAATCCAATTCCTCCTGGCCATAGCAGGGATGTCTATGCTATGGATAAGCTGTCAAAAAGAGGCTGCCAATCAAGAGCAAACAACTGAAAAAGCCCAGTACATTAAGAATTTTGGAGCAGTTCAGGACGATCCTGATCAAATGAGAAAGGTTCCGCTGATCATGTCCTCTGATTTTGCCGCCGCCCAATTCGATCTTAGCCAATCTATTATGACTAATGCAAAAGGGAAACCAGTAAAGCCAAGTACCAAAGGAGATATCACGGCACCTTCAGTTAGCATTACTTCACCGGCAAACGGAGCTTCTGTTTCGGGTACAGTTTCTATCCAGGCAAGTGCTTCAGATAATGTTGGGGTAACTTCTGTAACTATTGTTGTTGATGGAAAAACGTTGGCCACACTTACTGCTAGCCCTTACACTTATGCCTGGAATACCGGTACAATAGCAGATGGTAATCATACAATTACTGCCACGGCAAAAGATGCAGCGGGAAATAGCAAGTCAGCCAGCATTACTGTTGCAAAAAATACCGTTATTGTAGTGACGCCACCGCCCACTACTACAGTACCATCAAGCTATCAAATACCAATGCCTGCCGTTGGCTACCAAGGCAGTGAAGGAAGTTGTGTAACATTCGCCGTTGTTTATTATATGCGTTCTGCAGAGCAATACAAGAAAACCGGAGCGAGCAGCTATAATTTGTCGACAAATGTCTTCAGCCCGGAGTTTGTATATAATCAAACCAAGGCCAGTACAAGTTGTTCAAGCGGCTCTTCTCTTATCAATACGCTGAATTTTATCTATAGTAAAGGAGCCTGCACCTGGCAATCTATGCCTTACACAAGTACCGATTGTTCCTTATTGCCAACATCGGCTCAAACTACAGAAGCTGCTAACTATAAGATCACTTCATATTCCCAGGTTTTATCAAATGATCAAACTGCTATTAAAACGCTTCTTTCTTCCGGACATCCTTTAGCCTGTACTTTTACCGCGGACGCTAATTTTTATAATGCAGGACCTGGTTATATTTGGAATTCCTATTCTTCTACTGTATACGGCCCTCATGCTATAACAATTTGTGGTTATGACGACAGCAAAAAGGCCTATCGTGCCATCAATCAATGGGGCACCAGCTGGGGAGACCAGGGATATATCTGGATAGATTATAATTTCCTTTCCTCCATCACATCAAGTTTGTACACTATAAAGTTATAATTGCGCTTTCATAAGCTTTCACGAAAGAACCCGCAGTGAATGCGGGTTCTTTATTATAATCCCTGAATAACCTGCCTTTCAAGGAGAACTTTTATTTTTCTGACGAACACCTTTGCCTTTTTGTTGCAAGCATTCATTTATTAAGAAGCATTTGCAGTTCTTCATCGTAAGCGGTTTCCAGGTATCAATTGTTTTAAAGTCCCGGTATTCCCCTCCTGTTGGCACCGAACTGAAAATTTATGTCTGTTGTAGTTAGCTTCTATCCGGGTTAAGGACTGCATTTCTTACAATCAATTTAAATTTTTGCTTTTTAATTCATTACAAATCGTACTGGCATCGAAGATTAGTCAAGGCGGTGCGATAAGCTATAAGGGTACCATGTCTACCGGCAACAATGGTAGAACAGGCAGTAATAAACTGGCTTGGGACCTATTTTCTATAGCTATTCTTCCTTTTGCTTTGACAAAAATGGTGTCAACTCCACAAAAACAATCTTTACCGGTTGCTCTTTAAAGAGCTGGAGTTTTTCTTTATTATCAAAATAAATGTTCAACCAAGGCTATTGTTTGCAAGTTTAAAAGCTTATAAATGTTTTGGATATTATGAACAAAGACCTTACAGAAAACAAGTTGGTATTGCAAGAACAAAAAAAAGATGCCCCGAGGGGCATCTTTAAAGTTCAGGTTCTTAATTATCATTCTCTTACATTCAACAATTTGCCTGTCACTTTTTGGCCATTAATTGTGAAGACATAGATCAGGTTTTGCCTGCTTGCCAAAGGTACCCGGTACTCAATTGACTGTTCATTGCCTGCACGAACGTAACCCTGATAAACCGTCTGCATTTTTTGACCCAGTGTGTTGAAAACTTCCAAAGATCCTTGTCCTGACAAAGTAGATTTAATGGTAAATCTTACAACGTCATTGAAAGGATTTGGATTGGCTCTCACTTTCACCTGGTTGACAATATCTGCATCTGCTATTCCTGTGCTTATCCTGGTAAGTGTGGTAGTTGTTACCAAATCAGTTACGCAGGTTTGGTAACCATTAAATCCACGACATCCATCAAAGGCATTATTAATAGCATCAATGGCATTCGTCACATCACTATAGGATGGAACGATACGTGGATTTGCTTGCGTACCCAGATTATCACCAGGTTTCAATGCGGCTCCCAATAAATCATTGGCAAGGCTGAGCAAGTCTGCAACTGTGGCTGTAGCACCATTATAGGTAAGATAATCAACAACCTTTTGATTCATTTGGAAAGAACCGCCTGTTGTTATAATGCAGCCCGATTGAATAGGGAAAGAATTCAATGGATTATCCGCCAATCTTACATTAAGGCTCAATGTAATCGTTTGGGATAATAAAACATTATTGATCTTTCCTTGCTTGGTCAAATAAGCATTGAAACAAGCAGTGTTAATATTACAATCGCCTGCTCTTAAAACCGTAGGCGTGCTACCGCCAGGCATTACCTTGTTAATTTTAGTAGCACTTGTATTGCCTGCAGGAATGTAAATGGAATGTCCTGGACGACCTATCGTCATTGAAGTCGTCAATAAGCCTGGCAACAGCTTAGCACCATTCTTATTGCCCCAGAAGCCTTGCGTATAAGAACAATAAGTGGCGCATGGTGGTTGCGCTCCCATTACTCCGGTTACAGGCACAGATACACAGTTTGTAGTTTTATTTCTAGCTACAATGCTATAATTAGCGCCTGCCGCAACAGTAAAGACAGGACTGGATTGGAACTGTCCTCCATTATTGCTATACTCAAAGTTTGCACCCAAAGGACTCGTTACTGTTACAGTCCCATTTGCGGATGCACAAGTTGGTGGAGTAATACTAAGCGTTGGAACAGGAGAGCTTCCTATCGTCAATATCATAGCATCATGTACTGAAGGACATGGGCCTGCAGGATCATTGGTAGTCAGCGTCAAGGTCACTGTGCCTGCTGTAACATCTGCTGCACTTGGCGTGTAAACAGCATTAAGTGTAGTGGCATTGGG
>JBQCJM010000357.1:0-4543 GCA_051952715.1 Flavisolibacter sp. | reverse complement strand
ATAAAGAGAAAGACGTTCGGTGATATTCTCTACATAATTATCCGGAATTAAAATTTCAAGATCCGTATCGATTGTGCAGTCCTGCACAAAATCATCCTGCTTCGAAATTTCTTCTTTAAACAGATCTTTGAACTGCGTTCGTTTCAGTTCACGAATGGCTTCATCCAGTATCTTCTGGTACATTTCAAAACCTATCTCGGCCATAAAGCCACTCTGCTCTCCACCCAGCATGTTACCGGCACCACGTATATCAAGGTCACGCATGGCTATTTGAAAACCGCTGCCCAATTCACTATGCTGCTCTAATGTTTGTAAACGCTTTCTTGAATCGGTAGGCAAAGTGCTCACCGGTGGTGCCAGTAAATAACAGAAAGCTTTTTTATTGCTTCGGCCTACACGGCCACGCAACTGGTGCAGATCACTCAATCCGAAATGGTGTGCATTGTTAACAATAATGGTGTTTACGTTCGGAATATCCACGCCGCTTTCCACTATGTTGGTACACACCAGCACATCGTACTTTTTGTCAATAAAATCCATGATGTGCTTTTCCAGCTCATGGCCTTCCATTTGGCCGTGGGCAAAACCAATGCTTAAATCAGGACACAGGCCCTGTATCAGGGCAGCCATTTCAGAAAGGCCCTGTACACGGTTGTGTATAAAGAAGACCTGGCCGCCTCTCTCTGTTTCAAAATAAATGGCGTCACGCACAAAATCTTCCTGGTACACCCGCACTTCGGTTTGAATAGGCTGGCGGTTGGGCGGCGGTGTGTTAATGATAGAAAGGTCTCTTGCACCCATTAAACTAAATTGCAGCGTACGGGGAATGGGCGTAGCCGTTAGTGTCAGCGCATCCACATTGGTGCGCAGGGTTTTTATTTTTTCTTTATGGCCCACGCCAAACTTTTGTTCTTCATCAATGATTAATAGACCCAGGTCCTTGAACTTTACTTCCTTGCCTAAAATAGCATGGGTGCCAATGATGATGTCAACCTTTCCTTCTTCCAGTTTTTTATAGATTTCTTTTTTCTCTTTGGCCGATTTAAAACGATTGACATAATCCACCGTTACGGGGAAATCTTTTAAGCGTTCGCTAAAGGTTTTATAGTGTTGAAAGGCAAGGATAGTTGTAGGCACCAACACGGCGGCCTGCTTGCCATCTACAACGGTTTTAAATGCAGCACGAACGGCAATTTCTGTTTTGCCAAAACCCACATCGCCACACACAAGGCGATCCATAGGAGAGGCGGATTCCATATCTTTTTTTACATCCAGCGTAGCCTTGCTTTGGTCGGGTGTGTCCTCGTAAATAAAGCTGGCTTCCAGTTCTGTTTGCATGTAATTATCCGGTGTATGCTGAAAGCCCTGCTGTGCCTTACGTTGCGCATATAGTTGAATGAGGTCGAAAGCAATTTCCTTGACCTTGGCTTTGGTCTTATCCTTAAGCCTGTTCCAAACATCGCTGCCTAATTTATTTACTTTGGGTACGGTGCCTTCCTTGCCTGTGTATTTGGCAATTTTGTGCAGTGAGTTAATGTTGACGTACAGAATATCGCTGTCTTTGTAAATAATACGAACGGCTTCCTGCAGTTTTCCATTCACTTCCAGCTTTTGCAGGCCACTGTACACACCTACGCCATGATCGATATGGGTTACAAAGTCGCCGGGCTGTAATTCTCTCAGGGCACGGAGTGTAAGTGCTTTATTTTTATTGTAAGCCTGTTTAACCCTGTACTTGTGATAGCGTTGAAATATCTGGTGGTCGGTGTAGCAAACGATTTTTAAATCTTCGTCAATAAAACCCTCGTGAATAGAAGTAGCAACAGGATTGAAATTAATCTCTTCCTTTAGGTCCTGGAAAATGGTATACAGCCTTTCCAGTTGTTTTGGATTTTCGGCAAAAAGGTTCAACTCAAAGCCTTTCGTTTCCCAGCTTTTTAAATCTCTCATTAAAAGATCGAACTGGCGGTTGAAGGCCGGTTGTTCTTTGGTGTGGAAAGCGATAGATCCGGTCTCCATCCGGCTTCCTTCAATGGAGGAAGAGTTCATCCCACCTGCCTCGCTTTTGGGAGAGGCTGATATATTCGTTACATCTTGAACAAGCAGGGGCTGAGTATTGGGTTCTTCCCCATTGTGAGAGTTAGAGGGGGCCGTGTGGCCGTAGTAAATGGTATGCTTTTGTTGTAGTTGTTCAAAGAACAGAGCGGCGGTAATAAATTCATTGGGCTGCACGTCTTTTTTTACCAGCTTATCGTCCTGTTCTTCCTCTTGCACCTTTCCTCTTGATTCCTGCAGGTTTAAAAACAAACCCAGGTCTTCTTCTGCAGTCAATAATTTCTCTTTCAGTAGTTCTTCATCCTGTATCCAAATGACGGTATTTTCAGGAAGAAACTCCAGCAGGGAAACTTTTTCTTCATCATCAAACTGCGTATCCACATTAGGAATAATGCTGACCTGCAATAACCTTCGTTCGCTTAATTGTGTTTCCGGATCAACAATGCGGATAGAGTCTACATCGTTGCCAAACAATTCTATGCGATAAGGTTTTTCGTTGCCAAAAGAATAAATATCCAAAATACCACCGCGTACGGCAAATTGTCCGGGTTCATACACAAAATCGGTTCTCTCAAAACCGTAATTCACCAACTTTTCATACAACTCATCGGGCTTTAATTCATCGCCGGCTTTAATGTGAATGATGTTGGATGAAATAGCTTTTGATACCACTACTTTTTCAAAAAGCGCTTCGGGATAAGTGACCAATGCACCGATCCTGTTGCCTGCACCGGCAGAAAATTTGGTCAGCGCTTCTGTGCGTAGCATCACATGCGAGGCATTTAAAAGCCTGTAGTTTTTCCTGTTCTTAAAAGAAGAAGGGAAATACTGAATGTTTAATGCTTGTGTAAGATTTTCTATGGTGTTATGAAAATAGGCGGCATCTTCGGCATCGTTGCAAATAAAAACGTGGTTTAACTGGCTGCCTGAAGGATGTAAAAACATGGCTGCGGCCACAAACTGTGAGGCGCTGCCTCTAAGATCTTTAAGATGAATTTTTTGCGGTTGGGCAAAAGAAAGCCTGTCCGCCAGTTGAAAAAGGCGGGGAGAATTTTGATATTTTTCCAATAAGAGACCTACACTCATCTTCAAACTTCACTTTTACCCCAAGACTGTGGAAGGCAAAAGAGTTGCAAAGATAAAACGAAGCAACTTAAGAAGCCTGTTTGGCGTTTTATTGTAATGTTAAGTTCAGCTAAAGACATATCATCCGGTTAAGGTTAATTGGGCACACAGCTACAATTACGGTGGCACAAAAAATATTGGCTGATAGTATAGCCTGTAGGCAAAGGACACAGAAACCGGACAAGAGTTTTAGCTGAATTACTTAAATTGCTTTGTTATCGGATAAAACATAAGAAATTGACTCCTATGTATCTTAATAAAAAAATTCTGTTGGCTTTGTCCGATCAGCACAAATTTTAATTCAGCTAAATGAAACTTAATTTACTGCTAACGAGGATAGCACTACTGGGTTTGGTATGCAGTCCTTTTTTATTATTCCGTCCTGCTTTGAAAAAGAGTGAAAAACCACTTCAGTTTTCTTTATTGCATACGCCTGCTGCTGACAATGGATCGGAAGAGGAAAATGACGAATATTCCGAGAAGCGTCTTGCACATGAATTTGAAATGCTGCGCAACCCGGTAACGGGTACTATTCCAGCCAATATACATGCAATAGAATTGGAAGCAGTAAGCAAAATACCACAAAAGCCTATGGGCAGTGTGTGGGCAAGAGGCGGCTCTGTAGAAACCAATAATGCTTATGAAAGCATTGGCCCTAATAATGTAGGCGGCCGTAGCCGGGGGCTGGCTTTCGACAAGCGAAATCCTAATATTATTTTAACCGGTGGCGTAACGGGTGGAATTTTCAGAAGTACGAACGGTGGTGCTACCTGGACTTTTGTTTCGGGTGAAAACGACATCAGGAGTGCTACTTCCATCGTGCAGGATCCTGCACATCCTGATACCTGGTATTGCGGAACCGGTGAAGTATTTTACCCTAATAGCCAGGCAGATATTGCCGGCACGGTAGGTTATGGTATGTATAAGAGTACCAATAATGGTGCTACCTGGAGTAAATTGTCTTCTACCGAAGATGGGCAACCCAACCAGTTCAATGGCCAATTTGATTTGGTGCACAGGATTGCCGTACATCCCACTACCGGCGATGTGTATGCAGCTATTCATAACCGTATTGTAAAGTCTACTGATGGAGGCCAAAGCTGGGTAACCGTTTTAGGTGGAACCGTGGGTAATACAAGTTTGGGAGGTTTAACCGAAGTGATTGTAGCGTCTAACGGTTCAAAAATATTTGCAGCTTTTCCGGGAGATAATGCAGATAGGGCAGCGGTTGGCGTTTGGGAATCTTCATCGGGCAATGTTGGTACATGGACACGCATTGCCGGAGGTCCAAAAAACGCTACTGATTCTGTTGCCGGATGGAAACCTTACCAGGTATGGAGCCGCGTGGTGTTGGCATTGAATG
>JBQCJM010000356.1:0-5418 GCA_051952715.1 Flavisolibacter sp. | reverse complement strand
GCTCTTAAAAACATAGGCTTTTGGATTTTGAGGTTAGGAAAAAAAAGTGTTTTACAATAGGTGGTGATAGTACTAAGTAGCGTTCAACAAAGCAACCATCTTATTTACAAAAATGAAAGCGGGAAATCACTTTTTTTTGTTAGGATTTTTACGATTGTGCTTCGGCGTGTGCCGGGTAAAAACACTATCAATCTTTGGTGGCCGTTATGGTTTTAAAGAGAAGGTAAAAGAAAGATGAAAGCCTGTTAAAAACATTTTTGATGGTCATCGCAACAGATTTTGTGGTCATCCAAACAGAAAAGATGGTCATCAAAACATTTTAGAAGGCCTTCCAAACATCTTTGAAGGTCATCAAAACTTTTTTTATGGCCTTCCAAACATTTTTTATGGTCATCAAAACAGTTTAGATGGCATCAAAAAGAGTTTTGTGTGCCTTCCAAAATGTTTTGTTGGCCTTCTAAAGAGTTTTTTGTACTGTCAAAACATTTTTTTGGTCGTCAAAAAGTTTTTGGAAGACTAAAAAAACATCTGTCTAAGCCTACAAAACTTTTTAGAAGATGTTTTAAGCTAAGAGTGGTTTTTCTTTTTGATTCACTTCTCCAGCAAATAAACATCTTTGGTGCCATCGGGATAATCTCTCCAAATGCGTAAATGTGCATCGTCGGCCTGGTACTGGTAATTGCCGTTGAAGATGTACGACCAGTCGAAATCGGCAGTAAAAAAACAGGTGTTGGTAACCGATAGCACGCCTTTGTTTACCGCAAAACTACCCTGGCAAATAGCGGGGTATTGTGGCATGTCGGACAGGCCGGTAAATTTATTTTGTGCAAAGTGCAGCGATACATTGCTGCGCATGGCAATGGTGTTGGGCGCCTGCCTGTAAAACACGCCTTTGTAATCGCCTTCAATTTTCTTATCGAAACATTCTTTGCTGCAGCTGCACAAAACTGCGGAAAGCAGTATGGTTATATAGAAAAGGTATCTCACTTTTTATTTTAGTTGACAACGGAAAAGATGGTAACGCTGCTTAGCCACCTTATAGGAAATGAGTGTTACACAAAATAAATTTCGGTAGCGCCGTAGCCAAACGAAGGATGGTATTGGTTAACAAAAGATTTCACTTCACGTTTCAGCCGCAGCATATCATGTATCTCGTCTCGCAGCCGGCCGCTGCCCACACCGTGTATAATTATTAACTGCGACTGGTGGTGCGCCAGCGCCAGCTCGTACCACTTCTCAAATTCTTTCAGCTGCATGTTCAGTATTTCGGCGTTGGATAAATGCTTCCAACTGTCGGTAAGCTTTTCAATGTGCAGGTCAACCACCGTGCGGGCAGGCTGCAAATGTTTGCGAATATCTTTAAGGCTGTAGATCTTCACTCCTTTGGCCGCAGCCGCATCTATGTCAATGGTTTCGTCGGCGGGCTTGTCGGGATAATGTTCAAACAATTTGTACGTAAACGTAGCTTCGCCTTTTTGTTTTAGTTCTTCTATCCTGTCAAAAAGTTGTTTGGGTTTTAATTTCAGCGAAGCTTCGTAATAATCGGCTTTCTTTTTATCGGGGTGCAGCAAAGAAAACTCAAAAGTAAAATTGGGGCTGTCGTTTATGTCTTCGAAAGGAATATCATGCAAATAAAAATCGCCGAAGGAGTTGATCTCGTTCCTTATTTCAAATTCGGCCTTTCCAAAAAACTGCAGGTAATAATTAAAGTTGTACGCTTTCTCCGTTCGGTTGATCAAATGAATTTTTAATTCCACTACCACATCATCGCCAAATTCGTCGGTTTCAAATTTGGGCAGAAAAGAAAGCCACACGCCATCGGCTACTTTGTTCGAAACGGGTTTTTCTTTTCTTACATCCTCTACATATTTTTTTTCCTTCTTAGGCGGAAATAATTTTTTTTCAGTAAAGCGTTTGAAATAAGGAAAATCGATCTGGTCCATGTAGGCCGGAAACTTTACGCCCCGCACTTCTATCATTACCATCTTGTCATTAATAATATCAATCACCTCTCCTTCTTCGTTCGAGTGCAGCACAACGATCTTGTCGCCAACCTGGTATTTCATGCCGCAAAAATAAGCAGTATTGAGTGTAAGCTTCGAGCTTTGAGCAATGAGCTTCGGGATAGAGAACAGTTGTTGCCTTTATGTACCGAAGCCCGCAGCTAAAAGCTCATAGCTCATTACTCATAGCTCATTATAATTTGCTTCCTTCAGTGCCGGCACCGGCCACTGTTGTTTTGGCAAGGCGGCTGTTTTTATAACCATAGGTAAAATAAACCACCAGTCCTATCACCAGCCATATGAGGAAGCGGTACCAGTTGGTATGGCTTTCCTGCGCCATCAAATAAAAACAACTGGTAAAACCCAAAACAGGGATCAGAGAAAAACTTTTTACAAAAGACAACACGGCAATAAAGGCCGCCACTATCCAGAAGATGGCCATGGGGAAACCTTCTTTGGTAAAAATGTTTTTGAAATGTTGCGGATTATAAATGATGACCAAAGCAATAGCCACAATAAACAAAAGCGGTATCAAATATTTACCATTAACATGCGGCACCCTGAATTTGGAATCGGGGCGGTTCTTTTGTTTTTGCAACACGAGGACGCCGGCGCATACCAATACAAAAGCAAACAAAGTTCCTATACTGGTAAGGGCCAGCAACACGTCAAGATTTAAAAACAGGGCCGGAATGCCAACAACCAACCCTGTTAATATGGTAGAGAAAGAAGGTGTTTTATATTTTGGATGAATACGTGAAAATATTTTGGGCAGCAGGCCGTCGCGGCTCATGCTCATCCAGATGCGTGGTTGTCCTAACTGAAATACAAGTAATACGCTGGCTGTAGCAATAATGGCACTGACGGCTACAATTCCGGAAACCCAATAAAGGCCACGCTGGTCAAACACTTCGGCCAGCGGATCGCCAACATTCAGTTTTGTGTAAGGTATCATGCCGGTTAATACCAGCGCCAGTAAAACGTATAAAATGGTACAAATAATAAGCGAATAGATCATGCCTTTGGGCAGGTCGCGTTGGGGATCTTTACATTCCTCGGCCGTAGTGGAAATGGCGTCGAAACCAATGTAAGCAAAGAACACAGCCGACACGCCTTTTAAAATGCCGCTTACCCCATTAGGTGTGAACGGCGACCAGTTTTGCGGATTCACATAATAAGCACCCAGCACAATGACAAGGAAAATTACAGCCAGCTTAATGATGACCATAATATTGCTTAATGATCTTGATTCTTTAATACCGATAAAAACAACATAAGTAATTAAACCTACAATTAAAAAAGCCGGAACATCCATTAATATACGGAAGCCAAATATTTGCGGTGCATGGGTCCAGGCACTTACCGCCGATTGCGTTCCTTCGGCAAAACCTCTTTGCGCTGTTACATAATCCATCGTCAACCAATCGGGAATATGCATGCCTGCTTTATCTAACAAGCCTGTAAAATATTCGCTCCACGAGATGGCAACAACAACATTTCCTATGGCATACTCCATCAGCAGATCCCAACCAATGATCCAGGCAAATATTTCTCCGAAAGCCACATAAGAATAGGTATATGCGCTGCCGGAAACAGGAACGGTGGAGGCAAATTCGGCATAGCAAAGTGCAGCAAAACCGCAGGCAATAGCCGTGAATATGTAAAGAAAGATGACACCGGGGCCGCCGTTGTAACTGGCATTGCCAATGCTGCTGAAAATACCGGCGCCAATAACAGCAGCAATGCCCATAAAAGTACGATCCCGGACGCCTAAAACTTTTTTCAAACCGGCACTGTGCCCTTCCACATCGTGCAACCCTTCCTCTGCTTCGCGTAAAATAGTTGGTATCGATTTCTTCCTGAATAGTTGATTTGCCATCAGTGGTTAATTTGAAGCGGTTAAAATAGAAAAAAAACAGTTGTGCCCGCCGCACATGGATAAGTTTTTAATAAATGTTGAAAACAAAAACTGACGAAGATCAGCATTTAAAAATATTTGGATCATAAACGATGGAATGATAGCAATGGAAATTTGCATCATAAAAATTGAAATGAAAATGGCAACGACAACAACACTTTCTCAAACCATGGCCGCTTCTTATACGGAAAAGGAAACTTCTGTCTCTGTTTTTAAAAAATTTATGAACTGGTGTAAAGAGCAGGATGAGAACCGCTTTATGTGGGTAGGCATTGCGCTGGCCGGGCATGGATGTGTTTTAACACCACTTACAGTAATGGCTGTAGTTTTTGCAGGCACTAATATGTTTTTATTTATGCTGGCTATTGTAGCCATGGGCATGGCTTTGGTAACCAACTTAGCCGCTATGCCTACTAAAATCACCATTCCTGTTTTTATATTAAGCATCGTAATCGACATAGCTATCGTTTTTACATGCATAGGTATGGTGCTTACTAACTAACCATGTATGTAGGTAATTAGTTTTCTCTTTGCACCAGGTACAAAGCCAGTTGCTTCAACGACTCTTTTCTTTTTGAAAGAACAGCTACATCTTCCAAATGTTCAAAAGCTTCGTTCATGTATTTTTCTTTTAAGGCTTTTGCCCATTCGTCTACTTTGCAGTCTTTAAAAATAGAAAGTACCTGTTGCACTTTATTTTCATCGTTGGTATTGGCCAGTTGCTGCAGTTCTGCTTTTTGCCGGGGTGATGCCGTTTCTAATGCATGAATTAAAAGAAAGGTTTTTTTGTTTGCTTTAATATCGCCACCCACCTGCTTGCCAAATTTTTGAGGATCGCCGAAGGCATCGAGATAATCGTCCTGTACCTGGAAGGCAAGGCCAAGTTTTCTTCCAAATTCGTACATAAGATTTTGATTTCTTTCCAAAGCGCCGCCAAGAATGGCGCCCATCTTCAAACTTGCTGCCAGCAACACAGAAGTTTTCAAACTGATCATGTTAAGATATTCATTGTAAGCAACACTGTTTGTCTTTTCAAAATCCATATCTAATTGCTGGCCTTCGCAAACTTCCCTGGCTGTTTTATTAAAAAGATCAATGATAGCGAAGGAATATTTATCTGAAACCTTATTGAGATAATCGTAAGCAGTGACCAGCATTACATCGCCGGCCAAAAGCGCTGTGCTGGAACCAAATTTTTCGTGAACGGTTTGCATGCCACGGCGCAGTGGCGCATTGTCCATTATATCATCGTGTATCAATGTGAAATTGTGAAAGAGTTCTATAGCGGTGGCTACGTTCCAGGCATCGCTGTTAATTTCATCAAATAATTCATTGGCCATCAAACATAGTACCGGCCTTATGCGTTTGCCGCCTAATTGTAAGAAATAACGATTGGGTTCGTATAATGACCGGGGTTCTAAAGGAAAATGTGCTGTTGTAAATTTCTCTGTAAACTGTTGTGATAATTGTTCGAATGAATGCATTACTCTTCTGCTT
>JBQCJM010000355.1:0-3389 GCA_051952715.1 Flavisolibacter sp. | reverse complement strand
CTATAACAAAAACTTTTTTTTCATTAACAAAACAAAAATGTTCATGAACAAAAACCAATTGTTCTATAACAAAAAACTTTTGTTATGTAACAAAAAGAAATTGTTCATTAACAAAAAGCAATTGTTTACAAGGAAATAGCAATTGTTTAGAACAAATACGGCACACTTTATTATAAAACTTTAAAAAGGAGGTAAGCTTTTATGCAAATCAAAGTGTTTAACCCTATGTGTGTTAAACAGTTCTTGTCTTTAATTATTTAACTCTCTAATTTTCCTCTTGGCCCCGGGTGTTCGTCACTAAACCTTCCAGGCCAATGTCTCACAGATGGCCTTTGTGCGGTGGCTTGTGGACCAGGCGTGTTAGATACCAATATCCTTGTACCTGCGAACAATAATAACTTGCTCCCGTACAGTGAAAGGATTATCCTTCATGTAGTTAAATGTACGTATATTACGCAAATACAAGTGTTAGCGGCAACCATAGTATGAGACTTTATATAGTAGTGATTGTATCCACGTTTTCCTTTTTGCTTTTTAGTTGTACGCAGTCGAAGTTGCATACATTACAAAAAGCGGAAGCTCTTGCGCAAAAAGGCAAGTTTGACGAGGCAATTGGCTTGTGTAATGAGGTGCTTTCAAAAGACAGCACAATACAACTTGCTTATTACTACCGAGGCATTTACTATTCTAATAAAAAGGAGTATTCCAAGGCAATTGCAGATTTCGATAAGGTAATTTCGCTTCAACCTCACAGCGCCGGTATATATTTTCAAATCAACCGCGATGGCCCAGCAGCAACAGAGGACGATAAGTTAAAAATAACACCTGAGGAAGCATTGTTTCAAAGAGCAATAACGGAATACATTGTCGGAGACCTCAATCAAGCCGAAGAAGATTTTAATATATGTCTTGCCAATCACTTTCAACCGGAGGGGAAATGTTATTCGTGGCTTGGTACAATAGCAATAAAAAAAGGAAACAAAACCAAAGGTTGTGAACTATACACAAAGGCGGTTTTTCATGGAGATGCCGAAGCGGCTGAATTGCGAAAGAAGAACTGCGAATAGCGTGTGCCGCTAACAGTGCATTCACAAAAGCATGGCTTCAGATGTACATCCAAACAATATACCTTTAATGGACAACAGAAAGCAAATGAGGCTGAAACAAGTAAATGCCCTGCCTTCTCATGTCCACCCGGGGTCTTCATTGCGGCTGGTTTTTACGCCGTTGTGGTGTTTCTCCTGGCCTCTTGTGCTGTGGCGGCGCCAACAACAAATGCTGTAATACTGTGGCATGTGTTGGTACAGCCACCAATAGCTTATAGAAACACCAGCGGCGAAAATCATTGTATTGTCATCTCTTAAATTGCCATTATGCGAAGAATTGTAATGACCTTATTGGCTCTTTCATTGCTGATGCAGGGTTTCGGGCAAAAGAAAAACATTGCAAAATGTTGGCTATGGAAACCCAAAGCAGGGCAGGAACAAAACTTTGAGAAGGGGTATAACAAACACTTTATGTGGCATAAAAGAAATGGAGACGATCCTGCCTGGTATTGCTGGCAGTTTGTTTCCGGTCCGCGGTATGGACAATTCCTGGATGTGTCATTCAATGCATGGGAAGATTTTGATGTTTCATTTAAAGCAGAGGAGGATAATAAAGATTACCAGCTTCATATTGTTCCTTTTGCAGTGTTACGCAACTCGTTTAAGCTGGCACTTGTTCAGGACGCCAGCCCGGGTGACAGTGTTGGTTTGCATTCTAAATACATACGCCTTATTACGATGACTGTGAATGACATTGCCAATGCCCTGAAGATAATAGCAAAACTTAAGGCTGATTATTCGTCAAAATTTTCAATAAAGAACTTTTTTACGTACCAAATGGTGGATGGTGGTGATCTCAATCAAATCGTACTCATGCTGGCATTCAACAGTTATTCCGACTTTGGAAAGACAGAGTATTTACAGGAAGATATGAACCGGATTGAGAACACATTTAATACAAAAACGATCACGGCAATAACTTCAGAAACACTTGCATACCGGCCAGACCTGTTTTCAATTTCACAATAGAAACAGAATGTCTCTCGTACTATCAATAATGTTCTCCAGGTTATAGGAAAGCTGGTGGGAGGCTGGTCTCACGTTGTGCTACAAACTACCAGGATTAGCAACCCTGGTCAATTCTTTTTTCATGCAAACGCTTTCGGGTAAGCCTGTGTAGGGTGGATAATTGGGAATGATAACGTAACCGCCTGACTGGTATAAACGGCGGGCCGTTGCAAAATGAATACTTGTCTCTAACACAGCCGCCTGGTACCCTTGTTCTGTTGCCCATTCTTCAAGGCCTTGTAATATTTTTTTCGATAAGCCGCGGCCTCTCCAGGCTTTTTGCACAAACATTCTTTTGATCTCCACAGTGTGGCTGTCAAATGCTTTAAAACATCCGCAGCCAACAGGCGTTTCATTGTGGTACGCTACAAGCACTGTTTGTAAGTCAGGCACTTTGTTGTGTTGATCGTAGGTGGCCTGGTCTTCTTTCAGTTCATGCCATAGCTCATGGTCAAGGCACGAGACCAGCATTTGAAAATCGTGGTCGCTGGCAGCTGTTCTTTTTATAAAAAAATGCCGGGGCATAACTTAAAATAATGCAAGGAAAGTTTTCAGTGGATGAAAGCAGCTATGGCCTTCAACACGTTTCCATCATTGATGGCAAAGGCTTTACAGTTTTATTTTTTCAATGCCTTCCTTTGTTATTTTCACGGGTTTTATCAGTCCTTTTTCATCGAAATACATTTTGTCTATACAGGTTACCCTATGGTTGGCAGCTGTTTCACCCAGCGGCCTGCGGTGATAAACGATCAGCCATCCATCTTTGCCCGGAAGTTTTACCACGGAGTGATGACCTGCACCTGTAGCCACCGTCGAATCTTGCTGCAGCACGGTTCCTATCCTGGTGAAAGGGCCAAAAGGAGAATCGGCCATGGCATAGGCTACCCTGTAATTGGGACCGCCCCAGCCGCCTTCGCTCCACATAAAATAATATTTGCCATTACGGGTGAACATCACCGGTCCTTCCACATAACCTTTCGGTGTGATCTCTTTATACACCGTTCCATCTTCAAAAGGCAATAAGCCTGTAAGGTCATTTTTTAAACGAACAATATTGCAATGCCCCCAGCCGCCATAGATCATATAGTATTGTCCCTTGTCATTAAAAACAAATTGATCAATAGGCTGGGCGCCGTTCTGAATGGTACCGATCAAAGGCTTGCCAAGATAATCTTTGAAGGGACCATCGGGGTGAGAGGCCACCGCTACGCCAATGCCGCCAATTTCTCCTTCGTGCACATCGTTGGCGCTAAAAAATAAATAGTACAGACCATC
>JBQCJM010000354.1:0-5535 GCA_051952715.1 Flavisolibacter sp. | reverse complement strand
ATCCTGTACCGATGTAGCCAGTGGTTCCACCTCGCCTGAAGTTTTGATAACCCCCAAACCATCACGCAGCCACTGTACCACGGCGCCTGCAATGAACACACTGCCTTCCAAAGCATAGTGTGTTGTTTCGCCGATCTTCCACGCAATGGTGGTGAGCAAATTATTGGTAGATAAAATGGGTTGTGTGCCTGTGTTCATCAACATAAAACAGCCGGTGCCTTAGGTGTTCTTTACCATGCCGGGCTGTGTGCACATTTGCCCGAACAAAGCGGCCTGCTGGTCGCCAGCTATGCCGCTGATGGGGATGTTGGCGGCTGTAAGTATCTGGTCGGTATATCCATATATTTCACTGCTCGATCTTACTTCGGGCAACATGGATTTTGGAACACCAAATAATTGCAGCATTTCTTCATCCCATTGCAGCGAGTGAATGTTGTACAACATGGTTCTTGAGGCATTGGTAACATCGGTGGCATGTACTTTTCCATTCGTTAATTTAAAAAGCAACCACGCATCAACAGTGCCAAAGCACAATTCTCCTTTATCAGCCTTTTCTTTGGCGCCGGGTACATTTTCCAATATCCACTTCACCTTGGTAGCAGAAAAATAAGCATCGGGAATCAGGCCGGTGCGTTTTTGAATTTCTTCGGCATGTCCCTGCGCTTTCAATTCATCGCAATAAGCAGCTGTTCTTCTATCCTGCCATACAATAGCATTGTAAACAGGCTGGTGTGTGTTGCGATCCCACACAATGGCCGTTTCTCTTTGGTTGGTAATGCCAATGGCTGCAATATCCTGTGTTGACAAACCTGCTTTCAACACGGCTTCTGTCGCCACGCCCAACTGCGTGTACCATATTTCATTGGCATCATGCTCTACCGACCCTGGCTGTGGAAATATTTGTGTGAATTCTTTTTGTGCTACGGAAATGATCTTTCCTTCTTTATCAAATACAATAGCCCTTGAACTGGTAGTGCCCTGGTCGAAAGATAAAATGTATTTCGGCATGTCAATCGTTTGGTTTTTTGAAAATAGGAGAATAATTTATAACTGTATAAATAAATCGGGATAATCTGAAATGACGCCATTCACACCCATTTGTTTCAGCCTTTTTATTTCTTCAAGAGTGTTAACTGTCCACGGAATCACTGTGATATTTTGGTCGTGGCATTGTTTAATCAGGGTTGGCGTTACCAATGCGTAGTTAGGGCTGTACACCGAAGGCGTAAAACCCAGGTCGTTTATTTGTTCGCTCAAAGAACGTTTATCGTTTCCTTCTATTAAAAGCGAGGTGATGATGGCCGGATATTTTTTATGCACGGCCTGCAAGGCACGTACATCGAACGACTGAATGGTAACACGGCTTTCAACACCTTTTTGTTTGATCACGTTCATTACCAGGTCAACATATTCATCAACCGGCGGATGCTTTTTTCCATCGCCTGCAGGTTTCGATTTGATCTCGATGTTGTAAAACATAGCCTTGCCTTTTTGTTTGGCATAAGCTTCCGTTGCCTCCAGCAGATCGGCTAACAAAGGTTTGGCTACAGCTATTTTTTTCTGGCGTGGAAAATCAGCATAAGGCTTTAGGCCGACATCGTATTTTTTGATACTGTCGTAAGGCATGGTATAAAGCAGGCGTTTCACTGCTTCTGCCTTTGTAAGATAATTGCCTTCCGGCGTGGTGGTAAAATTCTCATTAAAATACGGATCATGCGATACCAGCACCTGTTTATCTTTTGAAATGTGCGTATCCATTTCCAGCGTGGTAACATCCAGGTCAATGGCATGCAACATGGCAGGAATGGTATTCTCGGGCATCAATCCCCTGCCGCCACGATGCGCCTGCGTATCAAAAGTTTTTGCCTGCATGGAGGTTTTGTTTTGCCTGCTGGCCGTACATGCTGATAGCACTAACACCAGTAAGCCTATGCTTATTTTCTTCATAGCCATTAGTTTTCGAGATATTTCCCTTTCTTCAAAATGTCAGCCCACACTTTGTAACCCTCCGCATTGGGATGCAGCCCATCGAAAGTATATTTTTTATCAAGCTTTTTATCTGCATTTAAAAAATGCGGGTACAGATCGATCAGCGTAACCTTTTCTGCAGCAGTTAATTTTTTCAATTGTTCGTTCACAAATAAAATGTGCTCGTCTTTATTAAAATGATTGCGTGGTGCAAACTCATTGTTCACCGGCAATAATGTTTGGAAATAAATTTTTGTGGCTGGTGAAGCTCTTTTTATTTCTCTTATCATGCGGCGGTAATTATTTACGATAACGGTATCGGGAACGTTGCGTGAAATATCGTTGATGCCGATAAGAATAAAAACTTTTGCAGGCTTGCCTTCTGTTACTTCATCCAGTCTTTGTAAAACGCCGAAAGTAATATCGCTTGAAATGCCGCGGTTCCTGGCGTGAGGATTTCCAAGTAGTTCCATCCAGTCCACTCCTGCTGTAATGCTGTTGCCCAGGAAAATAATATCGCCTGGTGAATTAGGGTAGCTGCGAAACTGTCCCACTCTTAAATCATACGCAGCAGGGCGATAAGTGCTGTCCCATTTTTTTTCCTGTGTATGCGCTTGCAAAAAGGATCCAATCAACAAAATGAGGCTTACATATTTCTTCATAGATACATTTTTATTACACGAAATTTTGAACACGAATGACACGAACCTGAAATTTTATTAAGCTGTCAGCGAATAGGTTTCTGTGTATTTTTTTCCAAAACGATCGGTGGCCACTACTGTAACTTCTTTGGCGGCAGCAGGAATGAGTGCCTTAAATAAATGAGCTGTTTTTTTAGGCTCGGCAAAGCTGCGGCTTTTGGGTAAATTAGGTCCCAGCATGGAAGTATAAGCCTGCAGATCGAATCCTTCAAATTGCTCTAAAGCACCTTGTGATGAGCCATCCACAAAATATTCTGTTTTCCAGGCGGGATCGTGGTTCCAGATGTTCACCTGTACCTGTTTTTGATCAGCATTAAATTCATTAACTGCAATGCGCAACTGGTGACCGGCATCTTTACCTGTAGCCTGGTAATACCAGCTTAGTTCCGTTCCTTTTACCTTGTACACGCCGTAACCATTGGGTGTGCCGTCTTCACAAATGCTGCCCGTCCACCAGGCACCGCAAACGGTACCGTGGTTGTGTTCATAAATATTTTCCTTGACAGCATTCACGTTGTAATGCGTGTGGCCCGACATGATGTGTACGTTGCGGCCCTGCAAAAGACTGTAAAGTGCTTCGCGGTTTTTAGTGCCCTTATGTACGGGTATGTGTACACAAAGTATCACCAGTTTATCATTGGGCACAAAGGCAAGATCTTTTTGCAGCCAGTCTAATTGATTTTGTTGAAAGAAGCCGTCATACTCCCTGTCTTTTCCTAAATAACGAACGTTGTCCATTACCACATAGTGCACCTGCCCGCGGTTGAAAGAATAGTATGTTGGTCCATAGGTTTGTTGAAAGGTATCGTCCGAACTTTCATCGCTGCCATTGGTATAATCCATGTCATGATTGCCCAGGCATTGAAAAAAAGAAATGCCCATTTGTTCCACTGCTTTGTCGTACTCGGCAAACAGGGCATGATTATCCCAAACAATATCGCCAACGGTAATGCCATGCAGCAAAGTACTTGCGCCTGCAGCCGTTACCAGCTTTTGAACATCGGGCACGGAGTGCTGCATCATCTTCTCCACGTCTTTGGCATTCTTTACCTGCGGATCGGCCCAGATAATGAACTGGTGTTCGTTGTCGTCTTTATTCAAAGGAATAAGATCAAAATCAACAGGCTTTTTTAGATTGACATCGCTGAGCAAACGGTAATGCCTGGCTATGCCTTTTTCATTTACAAAATCATAACCCGGTGGCGTGGATATAAAAACAGCTGTAGCCTCTGCATGCGGTTCAAATTCATAGCTGCCTTTCTTATCAGTAAGCACTAGGTTGTAGCCATCGCTTATGACTACGTTGGATAAGCCTTTGCCACGGGTACTTACCACACCTTTAACAGTTTTAGATTTGTGTAGCAGTTCTTTAAAAGGGATGAATTTGGAAACCACAACGCCTCCCATCATCCACCCCATATCCTGTATAAACTCTTTACGTTTCATCTAAGAAAATTTATTCTTCAATAGTTGTAGCGCCTTCAATTTCAGCCGCAGTTGATGTTGCTGTCAACGGTATATTTTGTAAAGCACGGGCCGTCGTCCAACGGCCTGTTGTTTTGTTATAAGTACCGCCTAATTGAGAGAAATTTGCAGTAGTTGGGAATGATAACTTGGTGGTGTTAGAGCCCATAGCAAAATAAGGTTGGTCCTCCAGCGTAGTTGGATTACTTGTATCGTAATAGTCCGTGTTAGTGATGCGATAACCTTTTTCGGGTGGCCCGGCCGTATAAAGACTCCCGTTACCACCATAAAAAATCACATCGATGGGTATTGTTTCTGCAGTAACATCAGTATGGTCAAATACTGCAATGCCTCCTGCGTTTCCACTATTTGCCAAAAGATTGGTTGTTTTGGTTCCGAAGTCGTCTCCGTTTTCATCTGCATACATTTTGGTAAACCATTTGGAGGCACTCATATCGGTAGAGCCTGCACCCCAAATGTTTTTATTGGCGCCAACGTAAAAATATTGGCCTTTTTGAACTGTGCCCGATGATAAATTGATCTTGTATGTTCTTAAATCCCCAGTTGCCCAGCCATTTGCCGGAAAGCCGGTTGGTGTTGATGCGCCTGCATTATTGGTGGTTACTATTGCATAACTGGTTGCGCTAAAATCAATATCCCTGGTTGCCATTAACTGGATGTATTCGTAGTTGGCATCCGTACTAGTGGGATCTGTCAGGTAACCTGTTATAACGATGTTTGCAATTTTAGGAGCAGTAGCGCTAAGCACCATGATATCTTGCTCACCGCGGGGCCATAATTGCACGGTGGAATCCGGGCCATCAAATGCAATACCTGTGAAATTGGAAAGAAAAGGCAAGGTTTTATTGGCAAATGTTGCCCCTGTTTCTGTGTGCAGTGTTATGTTGCCGAAACCGTCATTAATAATTTTATCACCTGCATAAGTAGAGCCTGCAGGAAGCGAAGGATCGAAGCCAACCTTAGTAACAGAAATCAGGGTACTTTCGTACAGATCTGGTTTAGCCAAAACAGTGCTCGATTTTATGATCAATGGCTCTACCGCATTGCCCGAAGAAACTTTAGTAATGTCTTCAGTAGAAATGCCGGTGAGCTGTAAAATCCCTCCTTCTCTTTTCAATACACCTCCTTCCACATTTATTACAACTGAATCTCCCGGCACAAAGTTATTGGCAGCATCGCCGATTGGAATAGATATGCCCCTGAGTTGTCCTAGCCTGCGCTTGTCCTGCACTATCAACAATCCTGCTGGCAAATTACCACCCGAATGGTCTGAAACAACAATGCCTGTGATTTTATCTGAACCGGACAGGTTATCGGTAGTAAGTGTAACATCCTGTCCCTTATAAATATTTCTTACGTCGAATATCGATACGTAAGGACT
>JBQCJM010000353.1:0-19420 GCA_051952715.1 Flavisolibacter sp. | reverse complement strand
TGAGTCGCAAGCCTTACTCACTGCCTACAATGAAAATCAATCCTCAGGTCAAAAACATTTTCGATTTTACTTACGAAGATTTTACTTTAGAAAACTACCAGTTTCATCCTGCAATTAAAGCTCCGGTGGCTGTGTAGTAAGGAACTTAAATTGGATAGACTTTATTTCAATCATTTTTTGCTAAAAGACATTTTTATGTATTAAGCTGCATTACTGCTTCAGCTTTTGTTGCGTCGCACTCTTGTACTTTCTATAATTCTATTCAGCATTCTGCAAACAGCCTTACTAATTTTTGCTCTCACTAATATTCAGTTCTTTTGCATACTCTTTCTACAATTATGCAAAATGAAATAAATAAAGATAATGACGGCCTAAGGCTCCCCTTTAAGGGAGCAGGGAATGTCATTCTTTCTCTTCTTGTTGCTGCCTCTGAAAATAATGTTATTGGTAAAGACAATCAATTGCCCTGGCACTTGCCCAACGATTTAAAGTATTTTAAAAATCAGACCTGGGGCATGCCCATTTTGATGGGACGAAAAACTTTCCAATCAATTGGCAAGCCTTTGCAGGGAAGAAAAAGTATTGTAATTACCCGCAATCAAAGCTGGCAGCATGAAGGTGTAGATGCTGTTCATTCTATAGATGAAGCCATTGAAAAAGCAAAAGCTTATGGTGCTAAGGAAATCTTTGTAATTGGCGGCGCCGAAATTTTTAATTCTTCATTTTTAAAAGCAGATCGTATTTATTTAACCCGTGTGCATCACAATTTTGACGGTGATGCGTTTTTTCCTGAAGTAAAGGTGGATGATTGGGATCTCGTTCAAAATCGTTTTTGTGCTGCCGATGAAAAAAATGTTTATGCACATACCTTTCAGGTTTGGGAAAGAAAAACTAAGGCTTCAAATGAGAAGTAAGTGTCACAATGTATTCCTCAATCCAACTAGCAAAAAAATACTTTCATTACTATCGCACAGCTTTCAATAGCAAAGGGCATGGCATGCACTCGCCTTTTGTTTTCGATTTTATTTTAAATGTGCTGAATAATAAAAGCCACTACACTCCGCCGCCATCTATTGAAGTGTTACGAAAACAACTATCGGGAAATAAAGAAGTTTTGGAAATTGAAGACCTGGGTGCAGGTTCAAGAACAAATCCTGTTAAACAAAGAACTGTTTCGCAGTTAGTAAAAACAGCACTGAAGCCAAAAAAATATGCACAGCTTTTATACCGTTTGGCTAAGCATTACCAACCCCAAAGTATCATTGAGCTGGGAACATCTTTAGGTATAACCACTTGTTATTTAGCTGCAGCTAATCCTTCAGCTAAAATCATAACTATAGAAGGAAGTGAGGCTGTTGCACATAGGGCAGCAGAAAATTTCAAAAAGCTGTCACTAACTAACATTCAGTTACTGCAAGGCAATTTCGATACCATTTTACCATCTGTCATCAACAAACAGTCGCCTGTTGACATGGCGTATATTGACGGTAATCACCGCTATCAACCAACCATCAATTACTTTCATCAATTACTTTCAAAATCCTGCAATAATACTATTTTGATATTTGATGATATTCACTGGAGCACGGAAATGGAGAAAGCATGGGAAGAAATAATGCAGCATCCTTCCGTTCGCTGCACCATTGATATTTTCTTTTTAGGATTTGTTTTTTTCAGGAATGAGTTTAAAGAAAAACAACATTTTCAAATCAGGTTTTGATGAAATCTTTTTGCTGGATACTTCTATTGTTGAGCACTGTTGCTGCAGCGCAGGATTTTTCTGCTTACGAAAAGCATTATTACAATGCACCGGAATTAAATCTTCCTTATCGTTTGTTGCGCCCAATGAATTTTGATTCTTCGAAAAAGTATCCGCTGCTTGTCTTTTTGCATGGCGCTTATGAAAAAGGTTTTGATGACGAAGCACAATTAAATATTGGAGGGAAATTTTTTTTGCGTGATTCTGTTAGGAATAAATATCCCGCTTATGTTTTATTTCCTCAATGTCCGCAGGCCGACCTTTGGGCTTATTTTGAAACAATAACCGATTCTTTGTCAGGAAGGATGAGGATCAACTTTCCATTCCGCAAGAAGCCGACCGAAGTGTCTTTTGTGCTAAAAAAGCTGATTGACTCATTAACGCTTTCAGACGAAATTGATCCGTCAAAAATTTATATCGGTGGCCTTTCCCAAGGCGGTATGGGTGTATTAGATTTGATTGCACGATATCCACAAACTTTTGCAGCGGCTTTTTCTATTTGTGGAGCAGGCAATGTTTCTACCTGCAAACGCTTTGCCGGTAAGGTTGCTTTATGGCTTTTTCATGGTAAAGATGATGATGTAGTGCCTGTTTATTTTTCGCAGAATTATTATAAAAAACTTTCTAAAGAAGGTGCCGATGTAAAATACTCCGAATACCCCGGCGTAAAACACGCCAGCTGGGTAAATGCTTTTAGAGAACCCGAACTTTTAAATTGGATATTTTCAAAACAAAAAAAAGAAGCACCATAATTGTTTCGAAACAAAGAATTTTGCCCTAAATTGTCCGCATGATCGTAGGTATTTTGAAAGAATCTCTGCCCGAAACCAGAGTTTCTTTATTGCCCGAAGCTGTGGCTCAATTGGTAAAGAAAGGAGTTGAGGTGATGATTGAAACCGGTGCCGGATCAAAGGCTTCTGCTCACGACAGCGATTATGAAAAAGCAGGAGCGAAAATCATTTCTGCAGAAAATGTGGTTGCACAAAGCGATATTATTCTTTCCATCCAGCAGCCCTCGGTTCAAATTTCCGCACAAAAGATTTTGGTTGGCGTATATCAGCCTTTGTTCAATCAGCTTACAACGCAGCAATGGGCACAGCAAGGTATTACTACATTTAGTTTGGATATGCTGCCACGAACAACTCGTGCACAAAGCATGGATGTATTGAGTTCGCAAGCCAATATAGCCGGATATAAAGCTGTGTTGCTGGCTGCTAATGTATATCCCCGCTATTTTCCAATGTTCATGACGGCTGCCGGAAGTATCAAGCCTGCAAAGCTTTTAGTATTGGGTGCAGGCGTTGCCGGGCTACAAGCCATTGCTACGGCAAGGCGTTTGGGTGCCGTAGTTGAAGTATTCGATACCCGCCCTGCAGTGAAAGAAGAAGTAATGAGCCTCGGTGCAAAGTTTGTAGAAGTGGAAGGCGCCGCCGATGCCTCAAAAGCCGGTGGATATGCAGTTGAGCAAACAGAAGAATACAAACAAAAGCAACAACAAAAGATTGCCGACAGTATTACCAAAGCTGATATTGTGATTACTACGGCGCAAATTCCCGGCAAAAAAGCTCCTATTCTAATTACTGAAGAAATGATGAAAGCTATGCGTAATGGCTCTGTCATTGTCGATATAGCCGCCGCAACAGGCGGCAACACGCCGTTCACTAAAAACAATGAAACAGTTGTTCACAACGGAGTAACTATTATTGGCAATAGCAATTTGCCATCAACCATGCCTTCCGATGCAAGCAAGTTGTACGGAAAAAACATTCTCAACTTTTTGCAGCTCATTATAACAAAAGAAGGGCAGCTACACTTGAATTGGGAAGATGATTTAGTAAAAGGGAGTTGCATTACAAACAATGGTGAGATCGTAAATGACAGGGTAAAGCAGGTTTCAATAGTCCAATAGTTCTTTAAAATAAAATTCATAACTGTGTAGCCGGCAGCATTGCTACTATTTAGCTTCTGTTGCGTCGCACCCTTGTACTGCAATAACATTATTAAACTGTTTAAATTAAAGTCTCCTCTTTAAGGTGACAGAAAAAATATGGATAACTTATTTACGTGGATCTCAGGAAACCAGCAAATCATCTACATTGTCATCCTCATGATTTTTGTGGGTATAGAAGTTATTGGCCGTGTGCCTAGTGTATTGCATACACCATTAATGAGCGGGGCCAACGCTATTCACGGCGTAGTGATCATTGGTGCCATCATTGTTATGGGCCGTGCTGAAAGCAACAATTATTTTGCATTAATACTCGGTTTTCTGGCTGTTATTCTTGGAACACTCAATGTTGTTGGTGGTTTCGTTGTTACCGACCGCATGCTGGAAATGTTTAAATCAAAAAAGAAAGGAACTAAATGAGCTATAGCATACTCACTGTTATTTATCTTGTCGCTTCGGTTACATTTATTCTGGGATTAAAAATGCTGTCGCATCCCGAATCGGCACGCAAAGGAAATTTAACAGCGGCGGCAGGTATGTTCCTTGCCATTTTCGGAACTATTTTTTTGTATGAAGATCTTGACACCGGGGAAAAGCTTCATAATTATGGATGGATTTTTAGCGGGTTGATTATTGGCGGCATTATCGGAACTCTTGTTGCCAAAAAAGTAAAGATGACGGCCATGCCCGAAATGGTTAGCCTTTTTAATGGCATGGGTGGTGCCTGTGCCGCATTGATCTCCATTGCAGAATTTAATCATTTTGCATCCAGCAATTTTGCGTATCACATCACTCAGGATTTTCCAGCAGAAAACATGGTGAATATGGAGTCTTTTGAACTGCCTGTTCAAACCTCAATGATGCTCACCATTTTTTTAGGTCTCATCATCGGTACCATTTCTTTTGCGGGCAGCATTATAGCCTGGGGCAAATTGAATGGAAAAATCAGGGATAAATCTTTCAAAGGTCAACATATTGTAAACCTAGTGGTGCTTGCTCTTATCATCGGCATTACGGTTTTTCTTCTATCCACTATCGGTTCTTCTTTCGAAGTGACCAACGGAGGATTAATTAATACAGCAAAGAGAATCTCTATAAAAGGGCTGAGCATTCAACTTAATACTTCGGTGTACGTACTTTTCTACCTGGTATTTTTTTTATCGCTGGTTTACGGAGTGTTATTTGTGTTGCCTATTGGCGGTGCCGATATGCCGGTAGTAATTTCTTTGCTTAACTCCTTCACTGGTGTAGCTGCAGCTTGCGGCGGCTTTTTGTACGACAATAAAGTAATGCTCACCGGTGGTATTTTAGTTGGCGCCGCTGGTACTTTGCTCACCACTTTAATGTGTAAGGCCATGAACCGTTCTTTGGCCAATGTGTTAATTGGCTCTTTTGGCGGAAGTAAAACGGGTAGCACAGGCGGCGTAAAAGAACAGGGACAATACAAAGAAATCAGCGTTACGGATGCGGCCGTTGTAATGGCTTATGCTAACAAGGTGATGATTGTGCCTGGCTATGGTTTGGCTGTAGCGCAGGCCCAGCATGCTTGCCACGAGTTGGAAAAGTTGTTGAATGAAAAAGGAGTTGAGGTGAAGTATGCTATTCACCCGGTAGCAGGCCGCATGCCCGGCCACATGAATGTATTGTTGGCCGAAGCTGATGTGAACTATGAAAAGCTGGAAGAAATGGAACAAGCTAACGAAGAATTTTCTACAACAGATGTTGTGTTGGTATTAGGTGCTAATGATGTTGTAAATCCTGCTGCTAAAAATGATCCTTCTTCTCCCATTTACGGCATGCCGATATTGGATGTAGAATTGGCAAAATCAGTTATTGTTAACAAACGAAGCATGAAACCCGGATATGCGGGTATAGAAAATGATCTTTTCTTCCGTCCTAAAACTTCAATGTTGTTTGGCGATGCCAAAAAAGTATTGCAGGATTTGATCGCGGAGATAAAGAACTTGTAATTTTTTTTAGTAAAAGGTCTATGTAACTGATTCTTCCTTTCGTAATGTTTTTACGCCTTCATTAATTGTAATGCTACAATTCCTGTAACAATAGCAATACTGAAACTGATCAAAGTGCCGATCAGTAAATATTCCGTCTTTACTTCCTGGCGATTGGGTTCATTAAACCGCAACAGGCTTTTGGCCGTAATAAGCAATCCTACCGATGCATATTGATGATTCAAAACCAGGATCAAAATAATAATGCGTTCAATAACGCCGATCCATTTTCCTGCATCACCTAAACTGTCTGCATCTGGTATTTGAGTCCTCCATTTTTGCGTTAGTTTTCCAATGAGAATTCCACAAGGCCGGGTTAAAAAGATAAACGCCGTAATTAATATCCAGGTATTTTTATTATTAATCTTTTGCAAGGCTGATTGAACATCGCTCCATTGCAGAAAGCTACAATACCAGCAGGTGGCAATAACAATAAAGTGCAATGCCTGGTCAATCAAAAAATATTTTACTTTATCAGGACGGTATGATTTCCACCCATCAATTAAAATATGTGTTACCAGAATAACCAGTACGACAATCCAATGTTGATAGCCAATAAATAGCAACGCTGCCAATGCTGTTGTAAGCCCATGAAAATATAAATGAACAGAGTGAAAATGTTTTGTATTTCTACTTTCGATCCATTCGGTTGGCTGTAAAATAAAGTCGGTGATCAAATGCGCCAACACCAGTTTTAACAGCCAAAT
Source organism: Flavisolibacter sp. (assembly GCA_051952715.1). Taxonomy (GTDB): domain Bacteria; phylum Bacteroidota; class Bacteroidia; order Chitinophagales; family Chitinophagaceae; genus Flavisolibacter. The sequence continues at coordinate 12,997 of JBQCJM010000353.1, read as the reverse complement.
AATATACATGTCCATATTATGGTTCAATTAAATCAATCAGCAGTTGGTATTCCATCAATAACTTTTCAATTTCGGGCCACCCCGCAGATTGAGTATGTTTATGTATGGTAGCTTGCGACTTTTTTAGTCTTCTTGCAGTTTCTGTTTGATTGCGTTTCATCAACAATTCAAAAACTACAGAAGCCTGCTTGGTTGTTAAGCGTTGAAAAAGATAATCAATAAAATGTGCAATCACCCGTAAACCTATGTTAGCTGTATTATTTTTTTCACTGCTAACAATTGCTAAACGCTGGTAGGTGTTCATTCTGTCAAATGTGCGGCCTGATAAAATGAAACCTTCATCTGTAGCTGTTTTTAAAAAATTGATGGGCACCTTTACATTACCAATGCCTATGCTTGCCTTGATGTCGGCAACTGGCATAGATGTTTCTGATGGTAGCTTCATGGCGCATGTACGCATTTGAAGCAACAGCCACAAAGCTTCTACCGGCGATTTTACATAGACCTGAAAACTATCTCCCCGGAAAAACTCGTACTTATGTACTTGCAAAATGTTTATCAGGTTTTTCATCAACTTCTTCGCATCAGCCTTTGATAATTGCGTGGAGTTAACAATATCAGCAGTAATAACGGCACTTATAGCCATCTATTTTGTTTTTACGAATATAGCCTAAAAAGGCGAATATTTTAAATTATAGCCTAAAAAGGCGAATTATTAAAAATATAGCTTAAAGAGGCTAAATCAGGTATTGCAAAATAAGGTTAATGCTATTGCAATTCTATTTCTCCTAATTTTAGGAATATAAAAATTCAACAATGAAGACTATCCTCTTCACTACTGCTCTCGTTCTTTCTTCAATGCTTTATGGCCAGCAAAAGTTAATAGGTTTTACAGAAACCAATGCTGCAAAGCAAAAAGACTGGGAAAAACAATTTGATGCGCAAATGAATCCACAAAACTTAAATGAGTGGATGAAGTTTTTGTCATCTCATCCCCATCATGTGGGTTCGCCTCAAGGCAAAGTGAATGCGGAATATATGGCCAATCTCTTTCGTCAGTGGGGCTATCAAACAGAGATCAGCACTTATTACGTTTTATTTCCAACACCTAAAATACGCCAGCTTGAACTTTTAGGCACCAAACCTTACAAAGCAAAGCTGGATGAACCGGTACTGGCGGCTGATAAAACATCCAATCAAAAAGCAGAACAACTTCCGTCATATAATGCTTATTCGGCCGATGGTGACGTAACAGCAGAATTGGTTTTTGTCAACCGTGGCGTACCTGCCGACTATGAGCAACTGAAAAGAATGGGCGTAGATGTAAAGGGGAAAATTGTAATTGCAAAATATGGCGGATCGTGGCGTGGTATTAAGCCTAAAGTTGCCTACGAGCATGGCGCTGTTGGTTGCATTATTTATTCTGATCCTGCCGATGATGGTTATGTGCAGGGTGATACGTATCCAGATGGGCCGTTTCGCCGGAAAGATGGTGTACAAAGAGGCTCTGTGATGGACATGCCTGTTTATCCCGGCGATCCATTAACACCTGATGTTGGTGCCACAAAAGATGCAAAAAGGCTAGACAGGAAAGACGTGAAAACTATTATGAAAATTCCTGTGCTTCCTATTTCTTACGAAGATGCTTTGCCACTGTTACAATCATTAGGTGGACAAGTAGTGCCGGCAGCGTGGCGAGGCGGGTTGCCTATTACGTATCATGTTGGTCCCGGCAATGATAAAGTGCATTTGAAATTGGAATTCAACTGGGACATCAAACCTGTGAATAATATAATTGCAAAGTTACCCGGTAGCGAATATCCTGATCAGTGGATCATTCGTGGCAACCATCATGATGGTTGGGTAAATGGCGCTGCTGATCCGTTGAGCGGTATGGTGGCCGAAATGGAAGAAGCAAGGGCATTGAGCGAGTTGGTGAAAAAAGGTTATCGCCCTAAACGTACTATTGTTTATTGTGCATGGGATGGCGAAGAACCTGCATTGTTAGGTTCTACTGAATGGGCAGAAGATCATCAGCAGGAACTGAAAAAAAAAGCAGTAGCCTATATCAACTCCGATGGCAATGGCCGCGGATTTATTGGCGCCAGTGGTTCTCATACGTTAGAGCCTTTCTTTAACCAGGTGGCGGAGGATGTAACAGACCCCCAAACCGGTGTGTCTATTAAGGAAAGGCGTTGGGCAAAAGCAGTGGTGGATGCTGACAATGCTGCTAAAGCAAAACTTTTGAACAATAAATATATAAAGCTGGAAGCTTTAGGCGCAGGTTCCGACTATTCTCCATTTATTCAGCACATGGGCATTGCCTCTATCGATCTTGGCTTTGGTGGAGAAAACCGTGGTGGGGAATATCACTCTGCCTACGACTCTTACGATTTGTTTACACGGTTTAAAGATCCGGGATTTCAATACGGTGTGGCGTTGGCAAAAACAGCAGGCCGTGTTACCATGCGCCTGGCCAATGCCGATGCTTTGCCTTTTGATTTCAACAGCTTTTACAAAACACTTACGGATTACGCAGCAGAAGTAAAAACCTTATTGGATAATGAAAGAACAGAAACGGATGCAGAAAATAAAATAATTAAAGAGGGTTTATATGACCTTGCCAAAGATCCTAAAAAGACATGGATAACACCCGCCACCAAAGAGCCTGTGCCTTATCTGAACTTTAGTGAATTGGATAACTCAATTATGCAATTAAAAACATCGGCAGAAGAATTTCAAAAAGTTTATGCTAATGCTACTTCATTACCTGTTGAGAAATTAAATCTGCTTAATCAACTTTTATACAAGGCGGAAAGAAGCCTGATCGATACTGATGGTTTGCCCCGCCGTCCATGGTATAAGCACGAGATTTATGCACCTGGTTATTATACAGGGTATGGTGTAAAAACATTACCTGGCATAAGGGAAGCTATTGAACAGCGCAACTGGAAAGAAGCACAACAAAATATCAGTATCGTTTCAAAAGTTGTCCAGGCTTATAACGAACAAGTGCAACAGGCCACTTCTATATTGAGCAAGCCTACATTTTAGGCTAAGAGATAAAAGGAGGAATGAGTAATTTCTATGTCTTTATCTCCTTTGTTCTGAACGATTTTTTGTACTAAGCTGCACAATGTCTATCAAACTTCTGTTGCGTCGCACTCTTCAGGGTTCTGTCCATTATTCAGCATTGTGCAGTCTGCGTTACAAATGCAATACTCATTTATATCAACTTACCTTTGAAAGATTCAGCAAAGATTTTTTATGCAATTGCCTCAGGCTTTATTAGATTCATTAAAGGGTGTAGAAGGTTTCGATAAAGAAGCTTTTGAGCAAGTGCACACGGCAGCAGAACAAGTGACATCCATCCGCATCAACCCGGCGAAATGGTCAATCATGAATGGTGAATGGTCCATAGGCGGCACTACTCATCAACCTGTTCCCTGGTCGCAATTTGGTTACTATCTTTCGCAGCGTCCTTCATTTACTTTCGATCCGCTTTTTCATGCAGGCTGTTATTATGTGCAGGAAGCATCGAGTATGTTTTTAGAGCAGGCATTAAAGCAATTGGTTGATCTTTCCCAACCCATAAAAATATTAGACTTAAGTGCAGCACCGGGTGGCAAATCAACGCATATTCAATCGCTGATTTCTCCTGGAAGTTTATTGGTAAGTAATGAAGTCATCAAAAGCCGTTGCCATATTCTTACTGATAATATTATAAAATGGGGTAGCCATAATGTAATAGTTACTAACAACGATCCATCTGCATTTAAAAAACTGCCCGGTTATTTTGATGTAATTGTTGTGGATGCGCCGTGCAGCGGAAGTGGTTTGTTCAGAAAAGATGAAACAGCTATTGAAGAATGGAGCCTGAACAACGTGGCACTTTGCAGCCAGCGCCAACAAAGAATATTAGCCGATGTGCTACCTGCTTTGAAAGAAAATGGTTTACTGGTTTATTCTACCTGTTCTTATTCAAAAGAAGAAGATGAGGAAATAGGTGATTGGTTGATAGAGGAATTTGAAATGCAAAATGAAAAGCTGGAAATTAAAAATGAGTGGAGCATTGTAGAGAGTATGTCTTCACGAACGGGTGCAGCAGGCTATCGTTTTTATCCATACAGAATAAAAGGAGAAGGTTTTTTTATTTCATGTTTTAGAAAAACAATCGCTGAAAAAGAGATAAGGCTAAAGACTGCAAAAATTGAAAAAGCAACTGCCAAAGAAAAAGCTGTTATGCTGCCATGGATAAAAAATATGGATGTGGAATTAATAAAGGAGGCGGATTCTTTCACAGCCCTGCCCGTATGCTTTCTAAATGATTACACTTACCTGAAATCGGCATTGAACGCTGCATACAACGGAACCGCCATTGGCCAGATCATGAAAGATAAATTGGTGCCGCATCATGCATTGGCATTAAGTACTATTGTGTCAGATAAGGTTGCCACTACAGAATTACCTTATGAAGTAGCCATTAAATATTTGCAGAAGCAGGACATTCAAATACAACCTTTGTCATTGGGGTGGCAAACCGTTAACTATCAAAAACACAATTTAGGCTGGATAAACGCTCTGTCCAACCGTGTCAACAATTACTATCCCAAAGAATTGCGTATTTTGAAACAGGAGCCTCCTTCTTTTAAAAAATAATAAGCATATTTGTAAGGCTAATCGAACACCATGTTGCTGATCTGCATGGACTATTGAAAAACTAAACATATCCAGATGAAAAAGTTTTTTTTGCTTGCCACCATATTATTTTGTTGCACTATTGTATTTGCACAAAACGAATTAGAGGTTCATCATTCTGATAAAGGCGCATTCCTGAATCATACAGTTACTGCTAAAGAAAATTTTTATTCCATTGGCCGCTTATACAATGTTTATCCAAAGGATATTGAGTCTTTCAATGGCCTTGATATGAAAAAAGGATTGAACATTGGGCAGGTAATAAAGATTCCTTTGAACACTACTAATTTCTCTCAAAAATCTGTCAATGGCCGTGCCGTGTATTATGTGGTAGGAGACAAAGAAGGCTTGTACCGTGTAAGTGTAAAAAATGATGGTGTGCTGATGGCAGATCTGCGTAAATGGAATCATTTGGCTAGCGACAATATCCATGCAGGACAAAAGTTAATTGTTGGCTATTTGCTTTCTCCCGAGGCCAATAACATTGTAGTAACGCATGCTGCTGAAACAGAAAAAAAGGAACCTGAGCAACCTAAACAAGATCTAGCAGTTCAGCAGGCCGTTAAAGAAACGCCTAAAGAAAAAAAGGAAGAAACAGTTCAAGTCAAAGAGCCGGAAAAAAAGACAGAGCAAACCGCAGCCAAACCGGCATCCAATTCAGCAGTGCAGGTATCGGTGAACGATGGCAATGGCGGTTACTTTAAACCTTTATTTGACAAACAAATAAAAGTGCAGCCGGTTAAAGAAGATGAGACGGTTACAGCAGGCATTTTTAAAACAGCCAGTGGCTGGCAGGATGCCAAATATTATGCGTTGATGGATAACGTGGAGCCTGGAACTATTGTTCGCATTATTAACCCAATCAACAACAAAGCCGTATATGCAAAAGTGCTGGGCGAAATGAGTGGTATTCGTCAAAACCAGGGATACAACCTTAGGATGAGCAATGCTGCAGCATCGGCGCTGGATGTGAATGATACGGATAAATTTATTGTGAGAGTTAATTACTGAGAGAATGACTTTCTACCATAGTGAGACCCTTTCATAAGCAATTTCATTGTAAGCCGCCTGTAACTGCAACCTATTTCGTTATTCTCTTTGCTTGTTCTGGATATTTTTCAATAAGCCACTTTAGTATATCTAACTGATCTGATGAAGGTGCACGGCGAACTTGAGCAATAAGTTTAATAGCTTGAGGACGATTGAGTGTAAGGTTTGATGCGCCTTCGTTACAAACACTACAAATGGCTCGAAGATTAGAAGGTTCATCGGTGCCTCCCATAGACTTGTCAATGATGTGGCCTATGTGTAGCCGTGTCTTTCGTCCTTGGTCATAAGGATGTGGTTCTCCTGCAGCTGCACCACACATTTGGCAAGTAAAGCCGTTACGGTCTAACACAAATGCCCTTGTTTCTTTGGAAATGTCTCTTTCGAATGCTGGTAAGGGTTTTAAGTCAATTAGCATGTACTCTCCTGGCTTCAATTCGCTACGGTCGTTATGTGTTACTATGTTCATTCCTTCTTCATTCCGTAACTCTCGAACACGCCTGCCCCATTCGCTTGTACCTGCCACTTCTCGCAATTCGTTAGAATTTAAAATCTTTCCAACATTTGTTGTGAAATAGGCTCTTAGTTTTGATCTTGATCCCTGTCCCTTTGATACCTTACCCATTTTTATCTAATGCTTTAATTATTGATTGTCCAATTGCTTTGGCTACGGGTGGAGGAAATGCATTACCAACTTGTCTGTATGCGGGTGTTTTTTTGCCTACAAATTTCCAATCTTTAGGAAAGCCCTGAATTAAGGCTGTCATTTGCAAAGTAAGTTTGGGCATGGAAGAGAAACCATTTACCGGTGGTTTATCTGCAAGGCCTGAACCATCGACACCTAACTGTGCCCAAGCCATTCTAGCTCTTGTAGGTCCTAAATCTGCCCCTCCGTGTTTTTTTGACCCCCCGACGAGAGTGGGGGCTATTCCTTGCGCTTTTGCTTTCCAATCGTTAACGCTTTGCCATCCTAAAATATTCATTTCTTCAAATAGCAATTCTCCAATAGGCTTTGGGGTACCTTGTTTTTCAGGCCATCTAAAAAAAGGGAAATATTCTTCTTTTAGAGCTATGAGTATTGCTCTTGGACGCAGTTGGCTTACTCCATAGTCAGAGGCGTTGATTAATTTCCAATCACATTTATAGCCGTTGCTTTCAAGATCGCTAATAATGACTTTCCTATAATCTTTGAACTTTTTGTCCAACAATCCCCGGACGTTTTCAAGCATCACCGCTTTCGGTTTACATTCCATTATTAGCCTCAATGCTTCAGGAAATAAATCTCTCTCATCCAAGCAACCTAATTGCTTGCCTGCAATTGAAAAAGGGGGACACGGCACACCGCCGGCCAAAAGGTCTATATTTTTGAATTCTTTTGCTGAGAAGTTCTTTACATTTTCATGAATAACATTCCATTGAGGCCGGTTAAGCTTAAGAGTTTCACAGGCAAGTTTTTCTACCTCAACCAAAGCTACATGGTTAAAGCCGGCCTGTTCTAAACCTAGGGCTTGTCCGCCTGCACCTGCGCATATCTCTATGGATTTATAATTATTCACTTAACCGTTTTTGCGAAATTACGTTTTCAATTGCTTCAACACATTGAGTTAAATTCCTTCTAACATCTTTATGCCAAAATCTTAAGATAGCCCAGCCTCGTGCTTCTAGCTCTTGGCGTATAGTTTTGTCTCTTTCAATGTTTCGTTCAATCTTTTTAATCCAATAATTGGGGTTGTGGGTAATTTTAATTTTTTTGGTTTCCCAATCTTTGCCATGCCAAAACTCTCCATCAATGAATATCGCTATTTTAAATTTCTTAAATGTAATGTCTGGTTTGCCTAAAACAGATTTATCGTTTTTACGATAGCGGTAACCTTTCGACCATAGGGCTCTTGCTAAAAGTATTTCAGAGGTTGTTCCTGAAGACCTATTAGCTTGCATATTTTTTCGCCGCTGCTCTTTGTTAAGGGTATCCATGTCATAACATTTCGATAGTATGCTACTTGAGCCAAAACTAAATTTTTCACTCAAATCTATATCCTCTCAAAAAATCTTCCACCATCATTTTCTTCTTTCCTTCCAACTGCAATTCTTTGATATCAATAAAACCATCTGCACAGGCAAATTTTAAAAACGTTTTTTTGTCTGTTTCAAAAGTTCCGGGTTCAGCAGAGGGTTTTTTATATTCTTTTTCGCTTCTGTAAATCTTCAGCACTTTACCATTCAAATGGCTAAATGCGCCGGGAAAAGGAGAGAGGCCACGAATTAAATTGTGTACTGCATCTACCGGTTTACTCCAGTCAATTTTGCAGGTTTCGGTGAAAATTTTGGGGGCATGTTTAAGAGGTGAGTGGTGAGTAGTGAGTGGTAAATGGGTTTGTAATATGTTAGAGTCGCCCATTGACCATTGACTATTGATGATTGACCCTTGTGACATTTCTTGTAATGTTCCGCTCATTAAGCCTTCGATCGTTTTTACTAAAAGCTGTGCACCCAGTTCTTTCATTTTGTCGTGTAGTTCACCAGCAGTTTCATTTTCACCAATCGGTATTTTTTCCTGTAATAAAATATCCCCGGTATCTATTTCGTGTTTCAATGTAAAAGTAGTAACGCCTGTTTCTTTTTCTCCGTTAATAATGGCCCAGTTAAGAGGCGCAGCACCGCGGTATTGCGGCAGCAGAGAGCCGTGTACATTAATGGTTCCCATTGGTGGCATATTCCAAACCACTTCGGGCAACATGCGAAAGGCAACTACAATTTGCAGATCAGCGTTTAAGGATTTTAGTTCTTCTAAAAATTGCGGGTTCTTTAATTTTTCCGGCTGTAATATCTTCAGTCCTTTTTCAACAGCATATTTTTTTGCAGCACTTTCCTGCAACTTCATGCCGCGGCCTGCAGGTTTATCTGGCGCTGTAACAACACCAACAATATTGCAGCCTGCATTTACCAAAGCATCCAATGATGCTACAGCAAATTCAGGAGTGCCCATGAAAACCAGGCGGAGATCTTTGTCGTTCATTTTTTAGTTGATAAAGTGATTGGGTGAAAAGTTGACAGGTTGCAAAAATCAGTTATTCATCTCATTCCTTATCAACTTTTCAACCAGTCAGCACTTATTCGAAGTCGGGGTACATCAGGTATTTCTTCCTGATTTGTTTAAACTCGTTCAATTTTGGCTCCCAACTTTTGCGAATGTCATTTTCGGCAACACCTGTTTTTATTTGCTGCATCAGTGTGGCATTGCCTGCTAATTTATCGAAGAACGATTCTTCCATATTTCCGGATTTGGGCTTGATGAAAAAGTTGTCTTTATCGGGAAATAATTGGTATGCCTGTAGTAGCCATTTTAGTTGCACTTTGCCATTGGTTTCTTCCAAAACTTCTTTAGGTGTGCCGCTTAAATCCCAACCATAACAAACCTGGCCATAGTGCTTGGAGCTTTTTGCACCTTCATTTGGATTAGGTGTAAAAGCGTATAAGTTTTTTGGTAACGACGGGTCTCCAAAAACCTGGAATGGCTTATCCGTGCCGCGGCCTTCGCTCAACACTGTACCTTCAAAAAAACAAGTGGACGGGTATAAATAAATGGATTGGATATTGGGCAAATTAGGCGAAGGTTTTACAGGCAGTACATATTTGCTTTGGTGCGTGTAGTTTCCGCATTTGATGACTAAAAAATGAAAAGGCGTGTCAACGGAGTTTTTTGCTGTTTTGTAGTATTCAGCCCGTGCATTGGCTTTTTCGCTTAACCATTTTTCACCACTCAGCATCATAGCATATTCACCAATGGTCATACCATACACAATAGGTATCGGCTGCATGCCTACGAATGATTTAAATTTTGGTTCCAGCACCGGGCCATCAACATAAAAGCCATTTGGGTTAGGACGGTCCAAAATCAGCAGCGGTTTGCCGTATTCAAAAGCAGCGTTCATATACTCTTCCAGCGAAGAAATAAAAGTGTAAAAGCGAACGCCTACATCCTGTATATCGAAGATCAAAATGTCAACATCTTTCACATCTTCCGCCGATGGCCTGCGCTTGCTGCCATAAAGCGATACAACGGGAATGCCTGTTGCTTTATCTGTGTAATTGCCTACTTTTTCACCGGCGTCAGCCGTACCCCTAAAGCCATGCTCAGGGCCAAAAATAACTTTAATATTGACGCCTGATTTCCTGAGGGTATCCACTAAGTGCGTGTTTCCAACCATTGACGTTTGATTGGCAAAAATGCCTACAGACTTGCCTTTCAGCATGGGCAGGTAAACCGATAAACGTTCGGCGCCTGCAAGAATGGGTTTGGTATTTTCTGATTTTTTTGCAGTGTTTTTCTGTGCGTTGCAAGAAAAACTTAGGCAGGCAATCAATAAAATAAGTGTTGTCTTCATCTTTCAAATTTCAGGAAAAATTGACAAGGAGAACGAAAGATTAGTACCTTGCCAGCTTTCTGCATCAAAACATCTTCCTGCTATTGCTCCACCTGGTTGCTGCAGTACAAGAGTGCGACGCAAGGAACGATCAATAGAATTAATTAGTTGACTACAAAAAAACTCAATCATGCAACAAGTGCAAAATGGCGACAAGATAAGAGTACATTATCATGGCAAATTACGCAACGGCGAGACGTTCGACAGCTCGAACGGAAGAGAACCGCTGGAATTTACAGTGGGCAGCGGGCAAGTGATCAAGGGTTTTGATGAAGGCGTAAAAGGAATGACAGTAGGCGAGAAAAAAACAGTTGAAATTCCAGTGGGCGAAGCCTATGGCGAAAAGCAACAGGAGATGATGATCGAGTTTCCAAAAGAACAATTTCCTGCAGATATGAATCCTGAAGTGGGTATGCAGTTGATGATGAGCAATGGATCGGGACAGCAATTTCCGGTAACTGTTGCCGAAGTAAAAGAAAACAGTGTAGTGCTCGATGCCAATCATCCATTGGCCGGCCAGGATCTGATTTTTGATTTAGAGTTGGTTTCTATTGAACCAACATCAAGAATCATTATGCCTTAATAAATAGCATTATTAAAGTAAATCGTCTCGCTTATAACGAGACGATTTTTTGTTTAGATAAGATAAAACTATGCTGAGCTGCAGTGTCAGTGTTGGTTCGGAAAGTTTACTACAATTTGAACTGATAATAAAAGATTGATGCTTGGGTCTTCAATCTTTCCCATTTTCATAATAATTAATTAGCCATTTCTGCCTGCTGCCCTCTAACTTTTATAGTATGCATTTCAGTTTTTCCTCTTCTCATCCACCAGGCAAGCCACAGGCCCGTTAGTCCCCAACTTACAACGGCATCGGCCAGGTAGGCCCAGATGTCAAAGCTTTCGTACCATATGGCACCGGTGTAAGGTGCATTTAAAAAAACAATTAACCCAACTACTAAAGCACTGGTTACAATAGTTGAAAAACTGGCAGCGTTCATGCGCCTGATCAGCCAGTAAAACAAAAACACAATAACCATATTGACCAGCAAGCCACGAATCATGTTCATAACCATATTGTTTTTAAGAGAGCTATGGTATTGAACACTGGCCCAGGGTTTTCCTTCAGCAGCTTTCATGTGTTTTTCATGATCGTCCATAGTGGCATTATCGGGAAGATTAGGTAAAACATAACCACCTTCCTTTAATTGCTGCGAGTTCAGGAAATTCATAATGGCATCCTGCTTATCAGTATAAGCTTGCGCTGGCCTGTGAAAATTGATCAAAGCAAAAGAAAGAAATTGCCAGATGAAAATAATAAGACCGCCAACTATGGCGCCTGTAATTACCTTTTTCATTGTACAAAGTTTTGGTTATCGTTAAGGTAAAGAAAAGTTGATAAGTTGCCAAGTTCAATCGTTGAGTGGCTGGCATGTTGCCTTTCAACTTATCAACCTACATTTGAATCATGTTTGAAAATTATTCCTTCACAGCTTCAGAACGCTTTATGCGATATGTACAGGTAGATACGCAAAGCGATCCGCTTTCCAATGCACAACCCACTTCGGAAAAACAAAAAGATTTATCTAAAATTTTAGTAGAAGAGTTAAAAGCTATGGGCATTGCCGATGCGCATTTGGATGAATTTGGATACGTCTATGCAACCATACCATCAAATACAAATAAAAATGTGCCGGCGCTTTGTTTTTGTGCGCATGTAGATACGGCGCCTGATGCCAGTGGAAAGAATGTAAAACCCATTATGCACAAAAACTATCAGGGGCAGGATATTACATTACCCGACGATGCCACACAGGTTTTGCGGAAAGCCGATTTTCCTTACATGGAAAAATTAATCGGTCATGATATTATTACGGCCAGTGGAAAAACCTTGTTGGGTTCAGATGATAAAGCAGGCGTAGCCGAAATTATGGATGCAGCCAATTTTTTTATGACGCAGCCTGAAGTAAAACATGGTGCTATCAGAATTTTATTCACTCCTGATGAAGAAGTAGGAAAGGGAACCGCAAAAGTTGATCTGAAAAAGTTAGGCGCTGATTTCGGCTATACTTTAGATGGTGGAGAAGCCGGTTCTCTGGAAGATGAAACTTTTAGCGCCGATGGTGTGCAGGTTATTATTCACGGTGTCATCACACACCCGGGCTATGCTAAGGATAAAATGGTGAATGCTTTAAAAATTGCAGGCGATGTACTGGCTTCCCTGCCTCGTGCAGAACTATCTCCGGAAACCACAGAAGCCAGGCAAGGTTTTATTCATCCAACCCGTGTAGATGGCATTGCAGAAAAAGTAACCATTGATTTTATTATTCGTGATTTTGTAACGGATGGTTTAAAAAAGAAAGAGGATTTTTTATTAAGCCTTGTAGAAATGGTGATGGAGAATTATCCTAAAGCCAGTTTTGAATTTAATGTTACCGAGCAATATCGCAATATGAAAGAAATACTGGACAAACATCCGCAGGTGGTGGCGTATGCAAAAGAAGCCATTCAACGTTCCGGTTTGCAATTAAAAATGGAAAGCATTCGCGGTGGCACCGACGGAAGCCGTTTGTCTTTTCTGGGTTTGCCTTGTCCCAACCTATTTGCAGGTGAACAGGCTATTCATTCCAAATTAGAATTTATCAGTGTGCAGGATATGAACAAAGCCGTTGAAACCATTGTGCACATTGCTAATATTTGGGAGGAAAAAAGTTAGTACGCCAGTTTCATCTTGCCATTGGAACACCTTAAAATGTACTGCAACATCTTTTCATACTTCCGTTCATCAGTTAAATGCGTTTTTTATTTCTTCTTCTACTGCCCGTTTT
>JBQCJM010000352.1:0-14779 GCA_051952715.1 Flavisolibacter sp. | reverse complement strand
AAGCCTATGCAGGCTATGGTACCAAAGAAAGATTTGACGCAGGGCTGAATGCCAACATGTTCAAAGGTGCCATGCAAACTTCTATCATTGCCAAAGACAATAACACGAATAACATTGGATTTACTTTTTCCGACATGATCGGCAGCTTTGGAAGCGGAGGTTTCAGGGGCAGCGGAATGAGCATAAAAACAACCGGCGGCGGAGGCAGTTTTGGAGGATTGAATTTGGGAACCACAGGTAGCGGCATCACCAAGTCTTCGCAATTAGGATTTAATTACAGAGATACGTGGAGCAAGTATTTTGACGTAAACGGAAGTTATTTTTTTAATCATGTAAATACTGATAATGACCGACACAGTCTTACTACTACATTGGGCCAGGATTCTACTTTGGTTACAAACGATCATACTATTTCAAAAGCCGAGAATGATAATCACCGCTTCAATTTTAATATGATCTACACCATAGATTCATTTAACTCTATTATTTACAATCCTAACCTCAGTTATCAAAAATCGTACAATACGTATAGCCTTGATTCTTTTTATATCAATTCGCAAAAGAATGGAAGCAGTTATCTTCTTAACGAAGGCCGCACATTCAATCAAAGCGGAGGCGATGGCTATAATTGGGTGAATAACCTGATCTGGCGAAAAAGATTTCGCCGTGCGGGAAGAACATTTTCCGTCAATCTATCAAACACCATGGGAACATCGCAGCGTGACGCTTATACCATGACCAATTCAAAATATTATAATAACGGCGGCATTAAATGGAAAGAAGAAAACATTAATAAATTATACACAACTGATAATGAAACCAACAATTATGGTGTTTCCATGTCGTACACCGAGCCCATTGCAAGAGATAAAGTATTAGAGTTGAATTACAGTCACAATAACAACCAATCGAAAAGCGACCGAAAGACGCATGATTATAATGCTGGCACCGGCAAATACGATATGGTTGATTCATTGCGAAATGATTTTGAAAATCAAAATCAATGGAACCGCTATGGAACCAACCTGCGCATTGTAAAAAAGAAATACAATTATCAATTAGGCTTTGCCGTACAACAAACTACATTAGAAAGCAATAACCTTTCAAAGACAACGGCTATCAAACAAAATTTCACCAACCTGTTTCCAACGGCATCTTTTAATTACCAGTTTGCCCGCAGCCGCAGTCTGCGTTTTAGTTATCGTGGTAATACAAGGCAGCCAAGTACCACACAATTGCAAGATATCGTTGATAACACAGACTATCGCAACGTTTACCAGGGAAACCCTGCATTGAAGCAGGAGTTTTCAAACAACTTTACTTTGAGCTATAACTTTTTTGACATTGTAAAGTTTAGGAACCTGTTTGCCTTCGTCACATTTAATAACACAAAAAATAAAATTGCCAATTCGGTTCAACAACTTCCAGGTGGCGTGCAATACACAAAGCCAGTGAACGTAGACGGAGCTTTTAACCTGAGCGGTACTTTCAATATTGGTTTCCCTATTCAAAGAATGAATGGTGGAAACTTTAATACGAACACCCGTATTGGCTACAACCGCGACATAAATATTATCAACGGCGATAAAAACTTTACCAATAGTTTGAACCTTGGAGAAGACCTACGGCTAAGCTACAACTATAAAGAAAAATTGGATATGGGCATTAATGCCAGCCTCAACTATTATGCTGCAAAATATTCTGTGCAACGAACAAGGAACACTTCTTATTTAACGCATACTTATTCTGCCGACATTACGTATACACTGCCTAAAGATTTTATTCTTTCTACCGATTTTGATTATACATTGAATACCGGCAGGTCAGATGGCTTTAATCAGAATTATGCAATATGGAATGCTGGTTTTGCCAAAGAATTATTTAAAAGCAAACGAGGCGAAGTGAAATTGTCAGTGTTTGATATTTTAGGACAAAACCAAAGCGTAACAAGAAATACTAATATTAACTACATAGAAGATGTGAGAAGCAGTGTGCTGGATCGATTTTTCATGCTAACACTTACCTACAGATTAAACCGCATGGGAGGAAGAAAGATGCCGGCAGTAATGGAAAGAGCTACAAAGGGATTAAGAATTACTCAATAACAAAAACCCTCTTGTTTTTAGCAAGAGGGTTTTTGTTATTTGATAAGCATTTTTTTGTTGGTTTGTACGTGGCTTCGGGCTACGGTAGAACTCCCAAAAAGCAGTACACCCAAAATAGATCTGGTAAATCGCCACATGTTGAAGGATGGCCTATAATGTTCTCTGTAGATCTCAACCTCCTGATGGGCATGGACAATGTTTCTGTTTTTCATACTGGATGGTTTTAAAATGTGGAAAAACTGTGAAGAAAGTTAGACATTTCTATTGAAACAACGAAGCTTTTTTCTATTTTGCCGCTCAATAATTGTTAAAAATCCCCCAATGAAAATGCCAAAGACCAGCTTAATTGCTTTTGTTTTTCTATGTGTTGTCTCTCAAACGCATGCCCAGATCAGGTTTCCGGTTACCAATAACGACCTGCGTAATAATCTGAAAAAAGTCATCGCCGATTTTCCAAACGGCTTAAACGACATTAAAGGCAATGTAACCTCCCGCAATCCGCAAACAATTGAGTACACAACAGTACTAAAGTTTGATGCAGCCGAAGACAACACCATTACACAGTACATCTCGGCAAAGCCCATTTACAGTTGGCAAGCCGTATTACTTACCACTGAAGATTTTGAAGAAGCCGCAAAAAAATACAAATGGCTATGCAACCAGCTAAAAGTGATGACCATAAAAATGGGTGATGGCTACACTTTTTCATTAAATGGTAATTACGAAGCACCAACCGAAAGCAAAGACTTTAATACCAGTACGTTTAAATTAACACCAGCTGCCACTTATTTACCCAGGCTAAAAATTGAAGTGGGCATGCAATTTTATTTTCCTGAATGGAAGGTAAACTTAACGGTTTATCAAAAAGAAAGAGAAGACAATGAGAGAGGTGATATAAATGATGACATCCCCAATCCCTAAATGATAGTTGATAATACTTGGCATCCAGGCACATCTTGCTAAAACGATCAACCAGTATAAAAAGAGCTCTCAACATTATTTAAGGTTGAGAGCTCTTTTATGGTCACATAAGTTAGGCCTGTGGATAGAACACTTTTCCGTTGGACAATTGAGGGGACTTTACTGTTGTATTCTTATTACATTTCCATTTCCCCTGTTAGGCATATTACGGCGCATTTCTTCCATTATTTTCTCACGTTCTTTGGTAAATTCAGCTGCGGTTACCTTTTTACCATCTTTCGGTTCCTTTATCTTACTCACGTTGACTTTTGGAGAAATTTCCAAAGCTGTATAAATAGTTTGTCCTTTGTTAATGTCCAGTTCCAGAATAGCGCCGGGCAGTTGCCCCTGTGCTTCGGGGCCTACCGGTACAGGAATGTCTGTAGTAAACCAGGCAATAATGGCCGCCGTATCCGGAATTGTCTGTCTTTTCATTTCGCCGTTTTCCATGCTCATTTGCGTACGGCTGGAGATGCGCTGTCCAACTGCTTTATGAACTGTATAATTTAAAATTTTTTTTGTTTCATCGGTCAGCTTCCATTGTCCTTTGCTAATGCTGTCAGTAATCACAAAACTTCTGTCCATGATCTCTCTTTGATCAACCTTTGTCCCTTTCTCAAAATTATAATACGAAGTTTCGTTGGCCCCGCCAAACCTTAGCACCACGCCATTACCTGAAAATGTGCCGGCATCATCATTTGTTGCACTTGGTAAAAATTGCCAAAGTGATTGATTGTTGCTAAAAAGCAATTCAAACTGGTCGGTTCTTGATTTTGGGATTTTTGCAGCAACTTCCGGATCGGCGTTGAACATGCGTACAGGTAACTGAAGCGTACGTTCGTAAACAATGCGGCCTTCTTTCATTTGCGCTTGTGTAATCAATGAAAAAACAAGGCAAGCGGCGAGTAAAATCTTTTTCATCGCATAAGCATTTTACCAAAGCTAAATCGTCCGCCTTTCACAACTTGTTAATCCTCGTTGCAGCTACGTTAATAATGGTTAAATGAAGTATGAACGGTAATTGAAAAGGGTAATTTTGTCCGGATGCTGAAAATCAAAAACATAAAATGGTTGCCTATACTCATGGTGCTTAGCATTATGGCAATTGCCGGCTTTCAACTCTATTGGCTGAAGAAGGCTTATCAAAGAGAAGAACGCAACCTGGAGATGCGTACCAATTTTATGTTTCGTGAAACAATTTTTGATTTACAGGGAACCAAGTTGAAATTAGACAAACTGCTGGGCGATTCCTCCGCGTCAACAAAAGTTTTTATACAGAAAGAATTTCCGGAAAACAAACTAAAAGAAAGAAAGAAACCCGACCAAAAAATAGTGAACATGGTTGACATCTTAACCAAAAAGGTAAAAGATGCCGACGGCAAGGCCATTATCATTCGCGGTTCAGATACCATGCACTTTTCTAACAAATCTTTTTCGGGCAGGCGCAATCGTCTTATGCAATTTTTATTCGACATAGATTCTATTCAGGATTCTATAAGAGTAAAAGAAGTGCAGGCTACATACAGTAAAAAATTGCATGACCAGAATATCAATGTTCCTTTCCTCGTAAAACGTGTTCCCACGGTTGAAAGAGAAGAACCGGTTTTTAATGAAGTAACATTAGGCTTTTCCAATCCAATTACCTACCACCTTTCTTTGGGTAATACTGTTCCATTTTTATTGAAGCGCATTAGTGTTCCTATCCTGTTTTCTATTTTTTTAGTGGCCTTTACCATTATGTCTTTCTCGTTATTATACCGCAATTTGCTTCGTCAAAGAAAACTTGCTGATATTAAAAACGAATTTATCAGCAACATCACTCACGAATTGAAAACACCAATTGCCACTGTAAGCGTTGCTATAGAAGCACTGCGTAGTTTTAATGCATCTATAGATCCACAACGTTCAAAGGAATACCTTGATATTTCGGCTAACGAACTGCAACGGCTTTCTCTTCTTGTTGACAAAGTGCTCAAACTTTCTATGTTCGAAAAGAAAGAAATTGAATTGAGATACGAGCCATTGGATATGAAGGAACTGGTTGATGAAGTTACTTCTTCCATGCGGTTACAATTTGAAAAGAAAGGTGCACAAATAAGGGTGGCCACGGAAGGAAATACTACTTTAGAAGGCGACAGGCTTCACCTGGTTAGTGTTATTTTTAATTTATTGGATAATGCCTTAAAATATAGTACTGAAAATGCCGAAATTGATATTGCTATAAGAGGCATGGACAATAAATTGCAGCTAATGATAGCTGATTCGGGCATTGGCATTCCGGGAGAGTACCACAATAAAATATTTGAAAAGTTCTTTAGAGTACCAACCGGAAATTTACACAATGCCAAAGGTTATGGCCTGGGCCTTAGCTACGTTTCGCATGTAATTAAAAAGCATGAAGGAGTTATAAGGGTAGAATCGGTAGAAGGCGACGGCAGTAAATTTTTTATTACACTTCCGAAACATAAAACAGAGCAACGTTCGTAACTAAAAATTTTCCGGGCATGAAAAAAGCAAAGGTTTTGTATGTAGAAGACGAGGTGTTCCTGGCAAAAATTGTCAGTGAAACTTTACAAGGCCGTGGTTATGACGTGGTGTTGGAAAGCGATGGCGGCAAAGCTGTTAAGCAATTTAACGAGGTAAAGCCTGATGTGTGTGTGCTGGATATAATGCTTCCCAATAAAGATGGCTTCTCTATTGCCGATGAAATAAGAGAAAAAGATACGCAGGTACCTATTATTTTTTTAAGCGCCAAATCACAAACCAATGATGTGGTGAATGGTTTTAAACTGGGCGCCAACGATTATATACGCAAGCCTTTTAGCATAGAAGAATTAATTGTTCGTATTGAAAACGTTTTGAAAAATAAATCAGAGGCCCAAACCGATCAGGAAGAGGTGAGCTTTGGAAAATATGTTTTCAACAGTAAAAGGCAAACCCTTGCCAGTCCCGATGAACAACGCAAACTTTCTTATCGGGAAAGCGAATTGCTCAGGCTTTTATATGAGAACAGGGAGAAAATAGTAGAGCGCAGCGAAATACTTACCCTGCTTTGGGGCAGCGATTCTTTTTTCAATAGCCGCAATCTTGACGTGTACATCACAAAACTTCGCAATTATTTAAAAAATGATCCCTCTGTTGAAATTATTACTATAAAAGGAATCGGTTATCGTTTTGTAATAGAGTAAACCAGCCCTTTGCGATCGTGCATTGGCATAGCTTTTATATTTCTGTTTGTATGCTGTTTTCCAAAGCTGCACCATACAAGCGCATTTTACTCATTGTTTCAGGTGTTTTGGTATTTATATTCATCGTTATTATTTTCCTTGTAAATCTATTTTTAGAGCCCACACTGCGCAATAAGTTGCATACTCTCATCATTGAGGGATCTGATAGCTTGTATACTTACAATCTTGGGCGACTAAAAGCAAACTTTTTCGGTGGTGACGTGGAAGTACAAAACCTGCAGGTTAATATTGACAGCAGTCACTATAAAGCACTGGAACAAAAAAACGAACTACCGGCACTTACCATGCAGTTAAGTTTGCAAAATGGTCATATAAAAGGCGTGGGGTTAATTTCCATTTTGTTTGGCAAAAAAATCAACATTGAAGAAATCATGACCAGGCAGGCCAATATCAGGCTTTCAAGACATATACGCAAAAACGAAACGATTAAAGATCATCTTCCATTGTGGAAGGCTATACAGCCGGCCATTAAAGCAATCTCCATAAAACACATAAAGCTGGATGGCGTAAAATTTTTGTATAAAAATGCCGACACTTCAGAGTCTGTGAAGTTACAATTTGACCGGTTTGATGCCGCTGTAGATGATATTCAAATTGATAGTACAGCGGCTTACGACACGGCCCGTATTGCCTTTGCTAAAAACATCTTTCTAAAATTTCACGATGTAAAGTTTCGCACCCAGGATTCGTCGTACAAAATGAAAGCAGAATGGCTAACATATGCGTCTAAAACAAAAACAATAGAGGTGGACAGTTTTAAACTGCAGCCAACTTTAAAGAAAGACGAGTTTTATAAATATTATGGCGTGCAGGCCAGTCTATATTATGTAGAGCTAAATAAAATCAGGTTTATCAATACACATATTGACCGTTTCATTAAGAACAATATTATTGATGCCGACAGTGTGCTTTTGCAACAACCAAAGTTCTCGGTATACCTCGATAAAACACAGGAGCGATTATTTAAAAGCAAGATCGGCAGCTTTCCCCATCAAAAGCTATTGCGATCGCAATCAACAATAAGGATTAAGAAAATTATTGTTCAAAATGCTTCGGTTAAATACACCGAAAAAAATGCAGGTACCGGCCAGGAAGGAACACTTGATTTGCAAGAATTAAATATTGCAGTTCAAAATGCTACCAACGATTCTGAGTGGATCAGGCGAAACCCTGTTTGTACAGTGCAGGCCCAGGGAAAGATTTTAGGTAACAGCTCCATTGCTACATCTTTTAAATTTTATTTGGATTCTGCCAATGGCAGGTTTGATGCAGAGGGCACTATTAAAAATGTAACGGCTGCGCAGCTTAACAATCTTTCGGTTCCTTTGGCCAACACACAAATTCCCTCACTTGATTTGCATAGCTTAAGCTTCAAAGTGCAGGTGGAAGATTTTACTGCATGGGCTAATGTAAAAATGCGATACGACAACCTTTCGGTTATACTGCGAAAGACAGATGAAGAAACGGGTGCGACCACCACAAGAAAATTTATCACCAAATTGCTTAACCGGTACGTAATCCGGTCCAGCAATCCTGGTGCTGACGGTGTTGAAATAACAGCAGATAATGTGAGGTATTCGAGGCTAACAACGCAATCTTTTTTTGGACTAATATGGAAGGCTGTATTTGCAGGAATGCAAAACATTATGATGCGGTCAGGTTAAACGATGTGGTCATCGAAGCTTATTTTTGAGCATGCAAAAAGCCTATTCCGCAAACAAAATATTTAATGGTGAAAACTGGCTGGACGATCATGCTGTGATCATTAACGAAGGTTTAATAGAAAGTATAGTCTCAACATCGCAATTGCCGCCAGGCATAGAGCACAGAAAATTTCCCGATCATTTTTTTGCTCCTGCTTTTATCGATGTGCAGGTTTATGGCGCTGCAGAAAAGCTTTTATCGGCTTACCCGGATGTAGCCACCTTGCAAGCTATGCAGCAGCAGTTTGAAAAAGAGGGAACTCTTCTTTTTCAGCCTACGGTTGCCACCAATACAATAGACGTATTTAAAGAATGTATTGACGCTGTAAGAGATTATTGGAAAACTAATGGTAAGGGCATACTCGGTTTACATTTGGAAGGCCCGTGGTTGAACGAAGTAAAAAGAGGTGCACACATAAAAGAATGTATTCACAGTCCTTCATTGCGGGAAGTAAAAGATCTTTTGGAATACGGAAAAGGTGTTGTTACGATGATCACACTTGCGCCGGAAGTGTGCAGCAGCGAGGTGATTGAATTAATTCTTAAACACAATATTGTTATTGCCGCCGGGCATAGCAATGCTACATATTTACAAGCTATCCAAAGCTTTGACAGCGGCATCAAAGCTGTTACGCATTTGTATAACGCTATGAGTTCCTTACACCATAGAGAACCAGGCTTGGTAGGTGCTTCGCTGCAACATTCTAAAGTAATGGCCAGCGTTATCCCCGACGGGCATCATGTAGATTATGCTGCAATAGCCATTGCAAAAAAATTAATGGGTCCACGTTTGTTTGCCATTACTGATGCTGTAACAGAAACCGATGAAGGCCCTTATCAACATCATTTAGTTGGCGACAAGTATGAAAGCAATGGCATATTAAGCGGCTCTGCACTAAGCATGCACCAGGCTTTTTATAACCTGGTGCATCATGTAGGTATAGAAGTAGGCGAAGCGCTGCGCATGTGCAGTTTATATCCTGCACAGGTCCTCAACGTTCATCATAAGTACGGGAGAATCGCCCCCGATTACACGGGGCAATTTCTTGTGTTAGACAAGCAATTAAAATTGGCAGATGTAATTATCTGAAAGTAGAAACGCTTAGCGTTTCTTTTTTTCTGCGGGCATATTGAATGAACCACATAATGGTAAATGTGGGAATGAAATCAATGCCGGGAATTAGTTCTTCTATAAAACTAAACACACCACCTAAAAACCCTTTTCTAAAACCAAACATCCGCCAAAATAAAAATGCCGAGATAGGCGCCCAAATCAATTCGCCTAAAACGGGCACAACAATAACAGCACTTCCTATAAAATCCATTAAAAGACAAGTGAGTAATGAGGGTAAAGGCCTGGGTTCTAAAGGCAGGTATTTTACTTCTTTTTTGAAAAACAATTTCTTCATTCTTCAAACTGGCTACTATTTTTTGGCAGCAGAAATAATGACGAAACTATCAGGCCAATCGTTGTATGGCATGTTTCTTTAGGAAAGTTTTAGGAAACAGTTTATGGTTGGAAGTTGGCCCAACCCTGTGCTTACATCAGTTTCAAGTTACATTTTTAGAGAAAAAATAGTTTATGCAAAGTGGCATTCACATAGGCACTTCAGGCTGGAGCTACAAACATTGGAAGGGCTTGTTTTATTCACCTGCATTGGCATCCACCCAATGGTTGTCATTTTACGCACAAACATTTTCTACCACCGAAATTAACGCCAGTTTTTATCGCCTTCCCTCGCAAGAAACAGTAATGAAATGGATGGAACAGGTGCCAAAAAGTTTTTTGTTCTGCCCAAAAATGAGCCGCTATCTTACGCACCTGAAAAAATTGAACGAGCCGGAAGAGCCTTTGGAACGCTTCTTTAGCATTTTTGAGCCGATGGAAAAAATGATGGGGCCAGTGCTGGTACAATTACCACCATCGTTGAAGTTTAACTACGATACTGCAGAATACTTTTTCAGCCTGCTTAAAAAGCAATACCGACGCTACGAATTTGTAATCGAGGTAAGACACGATAGCTGGTTAAAAGAGGACAGTTTGACCTTAATGACGAAATATGATGTGGGGTTTGTCATATCGCAATCAGGTGATAAGTTCCCTTACTCTGAAATGGTCAGCGCCAAAAATATTTACGTACGCTTTCATGGCCCTGCCGCTTTATATGCATCTTCCTACACCGATGAAATGTTGAAGGCATTTGCAAAAAAATTCAAAGCCTGGATCCAAGAAGGCCATGTGATATGGGTGTACTTTAACAATGATATTTTTGGTTATGCTATTGACGATGCCAAAAGATTAATGAAGCTAATGACAAAATAAAGGCAATGAATTATTCACTCATTGCCTTTCACTCTAAAACTCAATGTTTTCACAGGTCATCATCATCTTCATCATCCAGATCATCATTGTCAATAACCAAATCGTCTTCATCAACCTCGTCTTCACCGGGTTCGTCATCATCCAGTTCCACCTCATATTCTTCTTCATCGCCTTCCGGTTCTTCTTCATCGCCTAAGATAAGGTCATCCTCTTCTTCGTCCTCGTCGTCATCTTCATCGGGGTCGGCATAGTTACCATTTACATGTTTTATTTCATCATCTTTTAAGGGTATTTCAATAATCACTCCTTCCGGCCTTGGGGTTATATCCGTTGCAAAATTTTTGTTTTCGTTTGGTTTCATACCAGTCGTTTAACAGAGTACTTAAAAAGGTGTGCCAAAAAAAGGCCTGCAATAAATACAACAATGTCAGCAACTTATAAAGATGTGTTTTTTGCGTCTGTCTGAATAGTTGAGGATTTTCTTGCCAATAAAAGATCGCTGTACGACTCTGCTACAAAATCTTTTTTGTCTATTTGAAACAAGTCAACATAAGTGGCGCATTGGTTCTGCAGTTTCTCAATGCCTATGTTGCCGTCTTTATCAATGGCTTCCACTTCTATAAAAGTTCCCAATTGCTGCACCTCGTCAAAGTGAAACTTTACATTATCAATAAAGTAAATCCTGCGTTTTTTATCAACAATAGTTTTAATGCCCAATGCTTTTGCCAATATCTCCTTCAAAAGCTTGTCAGGCTGGTGCTGATACAAAAGAATGTTTGACTGTTTAGCGGCGGCAGTATTGGTTCTTTCGTAGTGGATCAATGCATTTTCAATATTACCTTCTCTCAATTTCAGCCTTCCGTTTCCAACATTGAAGTAAGTATCAATTTGCCTGTCTTCACCCACAAACAAAGGCTGTTGTTTTAATAGTAATGCTTCCAGTTTATTAATGTCATTCGCCCTTGCTTTAAATTCAAAGTTTATATGCATGTGGTTTGTTTTAAGGTCTGCGATGTCAGTGTGTATATAGAGCCCACAATTTGTCGATCTTCACAAATCAAACCAAACAAATTTATCTTTTACCATTGCATTTAGATTTTGTTTTGTTACTTGCCTCAAACCTTTTTTTGAAAAGCAAAACCTGCTATATAAAATTGTCACTGGCTTTCTTTTGCACCACTTTTTCTTTGCTGGTGCAGGCCCAATACAAGGTAAAGGGTACTGTTTACGACAGCTCACGCAGGTATCGAATAGAGGCCGTAACTGTTCTAAGCACTGGCGGCAAAGGCACCGTCACCGATTCGCTAGGCCACTATCAATTAGATGTGAGTGATAAAGACTCCATTTGGTTTTCATTTTTAGGGAAGCCCACACCCAAATATCCTGTTTTAAAAATTGCTGATATTACGCAGTTCGACATCGCCCTACGCCTGAAAATGGATGTAATGCAGGAAGTGAAAATTCGTAGCCGCAGCTATAAAGAAGACTCGATTCAAAATCGCCTGAACTATGCAAAGGCTTTTAATTTCGAACGGCCTAATTTATCAAGCATGACCTCTGTATATGCCAACGGGGCTGGCATCAATCTCGATGAATTGATCCGTGTGTTTCAGTTTCGAAGAAATAAATCTATGGAGAAATTTAGAGAACGATTGCTGGAACAGGAAAGAGAAAAGTTTGTCGATCATAAATTCAGCAAGGCATTGGTGAAAAAACTTACGGGTTTGGATGGAGATGAACTAAGTCAATTTATGCAGTATTATCGCCCTGCTTACGAATTTGCGCTGTATAGCAGCGAGTACGATTTTCAGTACTACATTAAAAAAGCGGGTGAAGAATTTAAAAAATCAAAAACCTTTTAATCTGTCATTTAATAAAAGCGGTAATTTGATGCAGTAATTTACTGCTATGTCCAAACTATTTCTTTCAGCTTTGCTGCTTTTTTCGATGGTTGGGTTCTCCCAGTCTTATAAAGAAATTCACCAGGCCGCAATAGTTATTGATACGCACAACGATGTGTTGTCGGAAGTAACCATGAAAGGCCTGAATATTGAAAACGACCTTACCGGCAAAGCTTACTCCGACATTGCCCGCTTTAAAAAAGGTGGTGTAGATATCCAGGTGTTTTCCATTTTCTGTGATGAACGTTTTGGCAAGGACACAGCCTACAAATACGCTAATATTGAAATTGATTCTTTGTATGCCATTGTTGGCCGAAATCCTGATAAGATGATGATTGTGACCAACCCCATGCAATTGCAGCAGGCCGTAAAGCAAAAAAAACTGGGTTGTATGATGGGTGTGGAAGGTGGCCACATGATAGAAGATAACCTTGATTATCTGGATGCTTTTTATAAACGCGGTGTCAGGTACATGACACTGACATGGAACAATTCTACTGCATGGTCCACATCAGCAATGGACGAAACCAGGGAAAAGGACTTGCAACATAAAGGATTAACCCAATTTGGAAAAGAAGTTGTTCGGCGTATGAACCAGTTGGGAATGATCGTTGATGTTTCACATGTAGGCGAACAAACATTTTGGGATGCTATCAACACCACGATCAAACCTGTCATCGCATCGCACAGTTGTGTTTATAATTTGTGCCCGGTTTTTCGCAATCTAAAAGATGACCAGATAAAAGCCATTGGTAAAAACGGTGGTGTTATTGACTTAAATTTTTATTCAGGCTTTGTCGATAGCAGTTATGAGAAAAATCAAAAGCTGTTTCATGCCAATCATAAAACAGAAATTGATTCTTTAAAAGCATTAGGAAAACCTATTTATGAAATAGATGAGTGGCTGGCAAAAACATATAAAACAGAAGCGGCTGCTTTGCGCCCAACATTGAACCAACTGCTCGATCATCTTGATTATATTGTTAAGTTAATCGGTGTAGACCATGTGGGCCTTGGCTCCGACTTCGACGGCATCTCATCTTCGCCACAAGGGCTCGACGATGTAACAGATTTTTCAAACATTACAAAAGCCCTGGTGGAAAGGGGTTATTCAAAAAAGGATATTGAGAAAATTTTGGGTGGCAATTTTATACGCGTATTTAAAGCCAATCAAATCAACTAAACTTTCGAAAGCCCAAGTGGTTTAAAAAAATGCAATGAACAACCAACAACTGCAACACGATTTAAAAAAGGAATTCCAGCTTGAAAGGATGATTCTTTTCAGCGATGCTGTTTTTGCCATTGCCATTACTTTGCTGGCCATCGAAATAAAGGTGCCTGCCATTGACAGGCACATTGCTACAGATGCTATGCTCCTCCATAGTCTTGATGAACTGATACCCAAATTCATCGGCTTTTTTATTTCGTTTTACATTATTGGCTTGTACTGGACCATTCACCATCGCATGTTTGGTTATGTAGTTAATTACGACAAAAAGCTTTTGTGGATGAACCTCGTGTTTTTGATGGCTATTGTACTCATGCCTTTTAGTACGGCATTTTACAGCGAGTACATAGTGCATTTTTTAAAAACACCCATCGTTATTTATGTCTTGAATATTGTTTTATTAGGCAGTATGAACTTTGTCATCTGGCGATATATCAATAAGCCCGGTTTGCATTTAACAGAAGGCGTAACAGAAGACGATCGTAAGTATTTTAGCTTTCGTGCAGCCCTTGTGCCAATTGTATTTGTAGCTGTTGCCCTTATCTATTTATTTGTCGACCCTAAATACGCTGTTTGGATACCCATTTTTATTCCTGTTTCAATGAGAATATTCAGGAAGCTTTATTTCAGAAAATCAAAACCTGTTAAGTCATGAAGAAATTGAAGTTCGTATTATTTACGGCACTATTAGTGTTTGTTCAAATAGCCTATGCACAGGAACTTCCTTCATTTGTAAAAGACAGTTTAGATGGTTATGTGCAAAAAGCATTAGCCGATTGGAAAGTGCCTGGCGCTGCAGTTTGTATTGTAAAAGATGGGAAGGTGGTCGTAATGAAAGGCTACGGTGTGAAAGAAATTGGAACGAACGATAAAGTAGATGAAAATACTTTGTTCATGATCGGCTCTAACACCAAAGCATTTACGGCAACGGCTTTGGCTATGCTTGATGCCGATAAAAAATTATCACTGGATGACAAGGTCCAAAAATGGCTGCCCGATTTTAAATTGTATGATCCATGGGTTGCCAAAGAGGCTACAGTGCGAGACCTGCTTTGCCATCGCCTGGGCTTTGAAACTTTTCAGGGCGATTTTATGTATTTCGACTCTGATCTTTCATTAGCGGAGGTAAGAGAAAAATTTGCCGAGCTAAAACCCATGTATGGTTTTCGCAGCCGTTGGGGATATACCAATGCAGCTTTTATGACGGCAGGAGAAATTATTCCAAAAGCAACCAACAAAACCTGGGCACAGTTTGTAAAAGACAGCCTTTTTATTCCGCTTCAAATGAACAGGTCTTTGGTGCTTTCATCT
>JBQCJM010000351.1:0-6728 GCA_051952715.1 Flavisolibacter sp. | reverse complement strand
AACCTGCGCCATCCATTGTTAAGCATTACCAGGTCAAGATTTTGTACAGTAGAATCTTCATTGTTAGCAAAATAATAAGCGGGATTGTACACGCTGCCTTTAATATCGCTGGTAAGTAAAAAATGAGAAATTATATTGTTGGTTGTGTCTCTTTCAATACCTGTATCGGTAACAGATACAGAAAGATTGGCGCCACCCAGGCTATCTGGAATTGTGATTTGAATTTCATTTCTTGCCCGCTTGTTCAATCCCCAATGCTGCACCTCAAATTGCGGCTGAAAAACATATTCATGGTTATTGATAAAAGTAATGCGTTCGGCAATAGCGTTCCATGAAGCATCGAACATGGTAATGGTAAGAATGCCAGATGGAAGATTTTCCGTTGGAATAAGTTTTCGAACATTGTTGCCCGAAGCAAAGGAAGCATCGGTTCTAAAAGCTTCGCCCTGGCTTATGGTGCCAATAATATGAACCAGTTTTAAATTATCGGGCAGGTTATTACTGCTTTGTAAATTGATATATCTTTTTGTGCCGTCAATACCAATTTGCATAGACACACCGGTGGGCTTTGCAGTTGGCAGCGCCGTTGTGTGTTCTGTTCCTTTTTCATCTTTCCATTTGGCGGTATAAGAAACACCTTCCTGTGGCAATAAAAAGAATGTGCCCATACCGTCATGAACAGAATGAAATGAATCAACTACGGCGCCTTTATTGTCACGTATTGTCCCTTTTACTTTAACAGGCATGCCCCATTGATCAACAGCTTTGAAAGCAATTTTGTTGGTAACGCCTGCTATAGCATCGCCGCCTTCAGCAAAAAACTGGATGGTAGCAACAGGCGCAGGTTTTGCGTTTTGCTTAGCACTTACCGTTTTACCAAATACCCTAATATCTCTTTTATACAAAAATGCTGTATCAAAATTCAACATCCATTTTGTGTAAGCCCGTACATGAATAAAGTTGCCGTTGAAGTTCTCAGGAATATCAAATTGCCCGCTGGTAGTAGCTTCCACTACCGGGCTGACCGTATGCCATAAAACTTCGCCGTTATCGGCTACCCAATCCACATACAAATTTTTTGTTTCATTAGCGGGATAAAACCCTTCCATTAAATATGCTTTAAACCAAATGGTTTCGCCGGAATGATAAACCTGCTTGTCGTAATGCAGCCATACTTTTTCTGCCTGGTAGTTGCTGTTATATTTAGCCAGGGTAGAGTCAATATTTTGCGCAATGGCAGAAAAAAAAGAAAGAATTGCCGCAAGGCAAAAAATGAATGATGTTGTAAACTTTTTCATGAGCGTTGAAGAGCCATCAAGTTAAGTAAGAAAAATATTTGTGAAAATACCTTAACAGATCTGCAACACAAAACCAGGAGTAAAACAAAAAAGCCAGGAAATAATTCTGGCTTTTTTGTTTTACTTACCGGGCTTCTTCTTACATATTTCTTCTGTATTGTCCACCTACTTCATACAAGGCGTGTGTTATTTGTCCAAGCGAACAATATTTCACGGTTTCCATCAACTCGGAAAAAATATTTTCATTGTTGATGGCAACTTCCTTTAACTTTTTTAAACTTGTCTCACCCTTCGTCTCGTTGCGTTTCCAAAAGGCATGCAGGTTTTGAATTTGCTGCTCCTTTTCTTCCTTGGTAGAGCGAATGACTTCCATCGGCAATATGGTTGGACTGCCGTTTTTGTTAAGGAAAGTATTTACTCCAATCAATGGAAGTTCTCCTGTGTGCTTTTGATGCTCGTAATACAAACTCTCTTCCTGGATTTTATTGCGTTGGTACATGCGTTCCATGGCGCCTAACACGCCACCACGTTCGGTAATGCGGTCAAATTCTGACAACACCGCTTCTTCAACCAGGTCAGTTAATTCTTCAATAGCAAACGAACCTTGTATAAAATTTTCTGTTTTAGCAGAACCCAACTCACGGTTGATGATCAATTGGATGGCCATGGCACGCCGAACACTTTCTTCGGTTGGCGTAGTAATAGCTTCATCATAAGCATTAGTATGAAGCGAATTGCAATTATCATAAATAGCATACAAAGCTTGCAAGGTTGTCCTGATATCATTAAAGTCAATCTCCTGTGCATGCAAACTTCTGCCAGAGGTTTGAATATGATATTTCAGTTTTTGAGAACGGTCGTTGGCTTTGTATTTATACTTCATGGCTTTGGCCCAAATGCGGCGGGCTACACGGCCAATCACACTGTACTCTGCATCCATGCCATTGCTAAAAAAGAAAGAAAGATTGGGTGCAAAATCATCAATGTTCATTCCCCTGCTCAAATAATATTCTACATAGGTAAAGCCATTTGAAAGTGTGAAAGCCAATTGCGTAATGGGATTAGCGCCTGCTTCTGCAATATGATAACCCGATATAGAAACGCTGTAAAAATTGCGCACTTTATTTTGAATGAAATATTCCTGCACATCACCCATCAATTTTAAAGCAAATTCAGTAGAGAAGATGCAGGTGTTTTGTGCCTGGTCTTCCTTTAAAATATCGGCCTGCACCGTTCCGCGAACCTGTTGCAAGGCTTGTTCTTTTAACTGCTCATAAATTTCTTTGGGCAATACTTCATCGCCGCTTAACCCTAAAAGTTTTAAGCCCAGCCCGTTGTTGCCATGAGGTAAGCGTTCAGGCGACGATGGGTTGTAGTAAGTAGGTTTGGGAAGATGCCCGTATTTTTTGTGAAACGCTTCATTCACTATTTGCCATTTGCCATTTTCCTCTATCCACTTCTCACATTGCTGGTCAATGGCTGCATTCATAAAAAAAGCCAGCAGCATGGGTGCCGGTCCGTTAATGGTCATGGATACAGAAGTTTTCGGATCGCAGAGATCGAAACCGCTGTAAAGTTTTTTGGCGTCATCAACAGTGGCAATGCTTACGCCGCTATTGCCAATTTTGCCATATATATCTGGTCGGTAAGCCGGGTCTTCGCCATACAATGTTACGCTGTCGAAAGCTGTTGACAAACGCTTGGCGGGTTGTCCTTCGGATACATAATGAAAGCGTTTGTTAGTGCGTTCTGGCCCGCCCTCGCCGGCAAACATTCTTGTTGGGTCTTCGCCCTGGCGTTTAAGTTCAAACACACCTGCTGTATATGGAAATTCTCCCGGAATATTTTCCTGCAACTGCCATTTTAAAATGTCGCCCCAATCTTTATACTTTGGCAAAACAACTTTCGGGATGCGTGTGCCACTTAAAGATTTTGTGGTAAGCGGTTGTTTGATAATCTTTTCCCGAACCTGGTATTCAAAAAAGTCTGCACTGTATTTTTTTATTACCCCGGGCCATTGCGCAATCAATTTTTTGCATTCGGGGTGAAGTTTGTCTTCGAATTGTTTTTGTACATCATTTAAACCATGAAGGTTTTCAAGACCTCCGAGTTCTTTGACACCGTTGATTTGATAAAGCCTGGATGCAATAACACATTGATCGTTCACCCACATATCGTAACTGCGGTTGCTTTCTGATATTTCCGATAAATAGCGTACTCTTTTGGGTGGAATCACCTGAGATTTTGAAGTAGTGTCTTTGGTATGCGCATGCAACTCAATTTTTCCAAACTGAACACCACTTTTCTTTTCAACCGCCACCATTAATTTTTCAAACAACTCGTTTATCCCGGCATCGTTAAACTGTGCTGCAATGGTTCCAACTACAGGAAGCTCTTCATCTTTGGCAGTCCATAATTGATGATTGCGTTTGTACTGTTTGCGTACATCATGCAGGGCGTCTAAAGCGCCAGCTTTATCGAATTTGTTGATGGCAATAACATCGGCATAATCGAGCATGTTGATCTTTTCCAGTTGTGAGGCGGCACCATACTCAGGCGTCATTATATATAGACTTGTGTCGCAATAATCAAGAATAGAAGCATCGCTTTGCCCCACACCGGCACTTTCCAGAATAATAAAATCAAATTGCGCAGCACGACAAATGTCAAGCGCATCCTGTACATATTCACTCAATGCTTTATCGCTTTCTCTTGTAGCCAGCGAACGCATGTAGGCTCTTGGGGAAGAAATGGAATTCATGCGAATGCGATCGCCCAACAAAGCGCCACCGGTTTTTTTCTTGGATGGGTCAACCGAAATAACGGCAATGGTTTTATCAGGAAACGCATTTAAATAGCGGCGAACGATTTCATCGGTAACAGAAGATTTTCCTGCACCGCCAGTACCAGTGATGCCCAAAACCGGCGAATGAGTTGATGACTGTTGGCTGTTGGTTTTTGGCTGTTGTCCGTTCTCGGCATTTGTAATTTGTCTGGCAATTTTGCGAACATCTTTTACTTCCCCTAAAGACATTGGCTTTTTATATTCACCATTGCCATTAAGATTGAAGTCGCATTGTTTGATGACATCTTCAATCATTCCTTCCAATCCCATTTTTCTTCCATCATCAGGAGAATAAATTTTGGTGATGCCGTAATCCTGTAATTCTTTTATTTCCTGGGGTAAAATTGTTCCACCACCGCCGCCAAATATTTTGATGTGGTTGCAGCCATTTTCATCCAGCAGGTCTTTCATGTATTTAAAAAACTCTACATGGCCGCCCTGGTAAGAAGTAATGGCTATGCCTTGAGCATCTTCTTCAATAGCGCATTCTACTATTTCGTGTACACTGCGGTTATGGCCGAGGTGAATGATTTCTGCACCCTTGCTTTGCAAAATGCGGCGCATGATGTTAATGGCAGCGTCATGCCCATCAAAAAGAGAAGCTGCCGTTACGATACGGATTTTGTTTTGTGCTTGATAATTCATATAGCTTTTCCCCTGTCTCCCTAAAGGGGATACTTAGGTTATAGTGTTCTTATTTTTCGCAATCTTTACCAAAATTCAGCTGTTAATCTCAAGCAATCGAATTTATGGAGAGAAGAATACTTGTTCTTCAGCGAAAAAGGTAAATAAATATTTATCGCTGTAAAGTTCCTGCAAGTTTTGCAATAGGCAAAAACTGAAGAGGAAAAAGAATTTTTGACCTAACTATCCCCTTTAGGGTGACAGGGGGTAAATTTGTTTTTATGCAAACAATGATAGATGCTATTTCGAAGGTTTATAAAGAATGGTGCGGGCAAGAGCCGACACAGGTAGACGTATTGCCGCAGTCGGGCAGTGATAGAAGATATTTCCGCTTGCACAATGAAAAAGATGAAACCGTAATTGCTACGCATGGCCTGAACGTGGCTGAGAATGAAACTTTTGTTTATTTCTCAAAACACTTCAGGAAGAAAGAATTGAACACGCCGCAAATATTGAAAGTAAGTGAAGAAGGGACCATTTATTTACAGGAAGATTTTGGCGACGTATCGCTGCTGAGTATATTGGAGAAAAAGGGGGTTACCGGCGAAGTGTATAACCTGTTTAGAGAGAGCTTGCATCAACTGGCAAGGCTGCAGGTTTTTGGCGATCAGGATTTGGATTATCAAAAATGCCTTACCAACAAAGAATTCGGCAAGCAGGCCATCATGGCTGATTTGCTGTATTTCAAATATTATTTTTTAGATGCGTTGCGCAAGCCTTACGATAAACAAAAGTTGATTGACGATTTTGAAGCGTTGAGCAATTATCTTACTCATACCGAATACAAATATTTCATGTTCCGCGATTTTCAAAGCCGGAACATCATGGTGAAAGAAGACGAAAGTGTCCACTTTATAGACTACCAGGGCGGCATGAAAGGTGCGCCGCAATACGATGTGGCCAGCATGATCTGGCAGGCCCGGGCCAACCTGCCGGATGAATGGAAAAACAATTTGCTTGAAGATTACATGAACTCTTTTGAAAGCATTATCGGCACTTCTATTGATCGTGATGTTTTTCGCAGCCAGTATAATGGTTATGTATTGATCCGCTTGTTGCAGGTATTGGGTGCTTATGGTTTTCGCGGATTATTTGAAAGAAAAGCCCAGTTCCTTACCAGTATACCACAAGCTTTGAATAATCTTCGCTGGTTTGTAGAAAATCACAGCCTTGGCATTGTGGTGCCAGAGTTTAAAAAAGTATTGGCCATTTGTATAGAAGAAGAAATTATCCAACGTTTTACACCGGTGCAGGCTAATGAGGAAACCCCGCTGATAGTTAAAATTTGCAGCTTCTCTTACAAGAAAGGAATCCCCGAAGACAATACCGGTAATGGTGGCGGTTTTGTATTTGATTGCAGGGGAGTTGACAATCCGGGCAGGCATGATATTTACAAGGAAATTCATGGACGAGATAAGCCCGTGATGGAATACCTGGAACGCCAAACGCGTATGCAGGATTTTTTGAACAGCGTATTTGATATTGTCGATATTTCGGTGGAAGAATATATAAAAAGAGGGTTTAGCAATCTCAGCGTCAACTTCGGCTGTACAGGCGGCCAGCATAGAAGTGTTTATTCGGCCGATGCACTGGCAAGACATTTGAAAAATAAATATGGAGTAAAAATACAATTGTGCCATCGGGAACAGGAATTGAAAAACTGGATTAACAAAATAGAAAAGAAGGAGGAGTAATGAAGGCAATGATCTTTGCGGCAGGATTAGGTACCCGCTTCAAACCATGGACAGATAAACATCCCAAGGCATTAGCCGTTGTTAATGGTAAGTCATTGTTACAGCGTAATATTGAGTATCTGCAGAAGTATAATATAACGGATGTGGTGGTAAATGTGCATCATTTTGCCGACCAGATTATTGATACCATTGAAAAAGCTGATGGCT
>JBQCJM010000350.1:0-3112 GCA_051952715.1 Flavisolibacter sp. | reverse complement strand
CAAACTAAAAATTAAGACAGCAGCGGCAGAGAGAACGGCAACAGGAAGTGTTTATCATAGTTTAGTTACCACTACTTCCTCAACTATGCGGCTTGTAGTAGCTACCTTAAACGTTTGACTTTGTTTTTCATTTTGCGCTGTCAAAGTAAACAACAGATCGGCATTGCCTAATTCAGATTTATAAAAACGAAATTGCTTTGAAAAGTTCTTTTCATTGAATTTACCGTTATACAGGATAATGCCATCAGCATCTTTCACTGTTATATAAAAAGATTGTCCTTCCTTGTTATCGTAGCTTAGCTGAAATACCACTTGGTCATTGATCGTACCCACATATTTTACCAGGGCAGGTTTTTCTGTGTTGTTACCATCAGCAGCAAACAGGGTGCTTGTAGTTAAAGACAAAACAAGAATTAAAAGAAAAGAAACTTTACTAAAGGTGTTTGCGATGTGCTTTTTCATATTGATAGTTATTAATTACTAATCTTCTGTATTCAACGAAAGCAATCGCAGGGCGCAAGCGGATTAAAGAATTATTGAAAGATGTTTTGGAATAATTCTGATGCAAAAGTAGCATGGCGCAAAAAGCATATCAAATGCAATTTCCAGGTTGCATTACAATGGCAAACTACTTATGAAACTGTTAAAGCCCTTTACAGCACTGAATTCCGTAAAAGTAATGTCATCACAGCCAAAGTATTTTTATCACTAAATAATCCCTAAATATTTTTAAGCCCGAGACACTTTGCAAATTAAAATTCGACTAAGTGCTATTACTTAAGTCAAAAATTATTATATTTTATACACATACAATTCATACACGGTTTATAACAGTTCATTCTTTTTAAAATTCAACCAATGGGATAGTTTAGCGCAAGCGTTGTGAAAGATGTTAATTTGTAAATGAATGCCCATGAATATTAGTATTCCCAAATACACCAGTAAGGATTTTCCCATTATGGTGGCTACCATGCTGCCTATGACCCTGCTGATGAATTATTTTCTTTTTGGCAAGCGGTATTTTAATGAAGCAGGTGTTTTTTGCTGGGCTACATTGGTAACTTTTATTCTTTTGTGTTTTGCTTTTTTTGCTTATGGCCTTGTAGCTATTTCTTTGCGTAACAGGTTTCCGCATGACCAGGAAATGTTTAAGCGGTTTGTCATTTCCATCACTCTTTTCATTATTATGACAGGGGTTTATCTTTCTATTCTTTGCCGTGGTTATGATGTTTTCAATTTCGTTGGATTTGAATACAATGAATCCAATTTTGCCAAATGTTATGTAACGTTCGTGGTAATGAATATTTTTTTGACGTTTTTAAATGAAGGCGTTTATAGGTTCGAATCCTACCGCAAAAATCTTACAGAGACCGAGCAACTGAAAAAAGAATACTTGCAAAGTCAGTTGCTGGGTTTAAAGAGTCAAATGAATCCGCATTTTTTATTCAATGGCCTGAATACTTTATCAAGCCTGATACAGGAAGATGCCGAAAAAGCGGAAGATTTTTTAGACCACATGAGCAAAGTTTACCGCTACCTGCTTCGCAATAACGAAGAACAACTTGTCGGTTTGCAAACAGAAATTAATTTCATTAAATCGTATTATTACCTGCTAAAAGCGAGGCACGCCGATGGATTAAATCTTTCCATTGAAGTGAATAACATCTATTATCAAAAACAGGTGCCACCCTTAACCTTACAAATGATTTTTGAGAACGTTTTAAATCTGAATACGGTAAGTAAAAATGAACCTTTATCCATTGAGATAAAAACGATAGAGAATGAGTTGGTTATTGTTAACACTGTACAGCCGAAACTTAATTGTATTGACTGTTTTGATGAAGGCATTGAAAACATCGCTAATAAATTCAGGCTGCTTTGCCAAAAAGAAATTGTAATAGAAGAAACCGCAGCAGAAAGAACCATACGATTGCCTTTGTTGCCCAATAAAGAACTGATTGAAGCATGAAGAAATGGATGAAGCCTACGAGAATTGAATGGAGGTCATTTTTTATAATGATGCCGCTGATATGCCTGTTACTAGACAATCTTTTGTTTGGGTACAGAGCATTCCAGGATATTAAAGTATGGATTTATTCTTTTCCCTTAATTTACCTGATCGGTTGTGTTTCATGGTATATACAAATAGTGTTGATGAATGAACTGCGGGTACGTTTTCCGGATATAAAACAAACCGGGCTTCGATTAACCATTCTTGGGCTGTCGCATTTTTTTATACGTTCGGTAGCTTTTGTTTCTATATTTTACTTCTACGATGCCATTCACTTTTTGGGATATAATTTAAACACAGATCGGCTACAATTTGCTATTTACTGTAGCTTGGGCCTTACACTAATGGCAACTTCTATGTGGGAAGCAGCTTATACTTTTAAGCAACTAAAATCTTCGGGTGCTGAAAAAGAAAAGCTCGAGCAATTGACCATTCAGCAGGAATTTGAAACGTTGAAAAGCCAGGTAAACCCGCATTTTCTTTTCAATTGTTTTAACACATTATCATCTTTAATTTCTGAAGACAGGAAACAAGCCGAAGTTTTTCTGAACGAACTGAGCAAAGTTTACCGTTATCTTTTGCGCAACAATGAAGATGGGTTGAGCACTTTGCAAACGGAAATAAGATTTATTCAATCCTACTATCGCTTGCTTAAAACAAGGCATGGCGACGCAGTACAGGTAGAAATTGAAATTGATAAAAAGTATGAACAATATCTTTTGCCTTCTTTGAGTCTGCAGCTGTTGGTAGAAAATGCAGTAAAGCATAATGTCCTCTCAAAAAACAAGCCTCTGGTAATTGATATTTTTACCACAACGGGAAATAAATTGGTGATCAGCAATAACCTGCAGTTAAGAAGCATTAAAGGCCCTTCTAATAAAATTGGTCTTGAAAATATAAGAAGCAAATACGATCTACTGGACCAGCCGGGGTTCCAGGTATTGGATGATGCAACAAGTTTCAGTGTTGTACTACCTTTAATCTGGAGCAAAACACCTGCGCCAAAAACAATTGTTATCGAACCACTATAAAATCATGCACATGAAAATTTTAATTGTTGAAGACGAAGACCTGGCTGTAAAAAAGCTAAAAAAAACATTG
>JBQCJM010000349.1:0-5271 GCA_051952715.1 Flavisolibacter sp. | reverse complement strand
CTTCACTTCGTGATTCATCACCATAATTTTGCTGAAGAGACTGGGCCCCACCTCCGCAGGGAGTAATGTTAGCACCATCATCTCCCGAACCTCCAATTTTTACAGAACCAATTAAAGCTGAACCTGCAACATTAAGCTTGGCAATAAAAATATCCCATCCGCCACCAGGCCCTATTAATGAATTTTTTAGAGGAAAATCTGAAGAATTGGTTCTACCGGCAACAACCAGGTTTCCCAATGGATCACAGATCAAACTTGAAGGCATTTCATTATTGGAGCCGCCCAGGTAAGTAGCATAAATACGACTGTTTCCGTCAGCTGACATTTTCATAATACCAATATCAAATCCACCGGTGCCAAAAC
Organism: Flavisolibacter sp.; assembly: GCA_051952715.1. Lineage (GTDB taxonomy): Bacteria > Bacteroidota > Bacteroidia > Chitinophagales > Chitinophagaceae > Flavisolibacter. Next base: position 4,908 of record JBQCJM010000349.1, on the reverse strand, counting down.
ATCCGCCGCCGCCACCACCATAATTGGTTTGGTAAGCCCCTGCTGTGACAGGAAATCCTTGTGAAAAAACGATTCCACCTCCAAACATGCTACCATCCGGGCCATAAGTAGCCGTGAAACCCCAGTTATCGGCCGCACTACCTGTTAGGGAACAAAATATAAGTGTAGGATCGATGATCAAAGTAGATTTCTTGTCATAATCTTTTATATTAAATCTTACCACATTATCTTTTATAGAATATTTTGCGCCTACTTCTGCCCGGCCTTTTTCTCTATATTGATAGGTATATGGTGATAGCTCCTTCAACACACCTACTGAAGTGCCAATGACAAGCTCTTTATTTTTTACTTCCAGCCTGTCAACACCCTTATATTTTAATGCAATATTTGAAATCTGTCCGCCGGGATTAACAATGAAATCATACTTCATTGTGCCCTGGTCGGAGTAATAGCGTACATCAATATTGGGATAAATATTTTTTACGGTAATGCCCTGGTAAGTTTTGCAATTAGCAGCCCAATGTGAAGGATCGTTACCAATGAAATAATTACTGTACGCCTCTAAAGGTTTATCTGGTAGTATTACTGCTTTTGAATTAGCGTCAACAAAATCAACAGTATAAGCATGTGATCGAAGCACCAGATTCTGATCTTTGGTTCTGCTGTTTTCATTTGTTGCGTGATCATGGACAACCTGGTGCAGGTGTTCCCAATCTTCGCTATTATGTTGCACTACAGTAAAACCTTCTTTTTGAATATAAAAAGCACCGGCAGAGACTTTGCCCATGAACAATACCCTGCTATCCCATTGGCCTTTGTTCTCAACGAATTCAATGTTCTGGCTAAATGCAGTATGTGCAAAGAGGGCGGAGAGCAGAAAGAGTATGTAACGTGTAGGGTTCAATGCTTTTCTAAATTAACTAATATTCGTCAAAAATGTTGTGTAAATAACCTGTTAAGAAATCCGGCTCCAGGGAGTTTTACCATGCAATGACAGTAAATAGTTTTTCAATGGTAGATTTTCTTCGTTTTCCAGTTCAGTATCTTCTTCAACTACCTGCTCTGCTATTTTTTTGGCTGCTTCTAAAATTGGCTTGTCTTTGACAAGGTCGGCCAGTTTAAAGTTTAAAGCACCACTTTGCCTTGTTCCTTCAATTTCTCCAGGACCACGCAACTCTAAATCTTTCTCTGCAATTTCAAAGCCATTGTTGGTTGACGTCATGATTTTGATCCTTTGCTTTGCTTCGGCACCAATTTGCGTTGACGTCATTAAAATACAATAGCTTTTTTCGGCGCCACGGCCTACCCTGCCACGCAATTGGTGCAATTGCGACAACCCAAATTTTTCGGCATTTTCAATTACCATAACCGTGGCATTGGGCACATTTACACCAACTTCAATTACGGTAGTACTCACCATAATTTGTGTATCATGATTTACAAAGCGCTGCATGTTGGTTTCCTTTTGGTCGGCAGGCTGACGGCCATGCACCATGCTAATCCAATACTTTGGTTCTGGAAAAAATGCTTTTACATTTTCATAGCCGCTCATCAGGTTTTCATAATCCAGTTTAGAGCTTTCTTCTATTAACGGAAAAATAATATATGCTTGACGGCCTGCATCAATTTCATCTCTTATAAAATCCATTACCCTTGCTCTATACGTATCATAACGATGAACTGTGGTTACCGGTTGCCGCCCTGGCGGTAATTCATCCATAATACTGTAATCCAGATCGCCAAAAGCAGTCATGGCTAAAGTACGTGGAATGGGTGTTGCCGTCATTACTAACACGTGCGGTGGAGTGGTTGCTTTTTTCCAAAGACTGGCACGTTGTGCTACGCCAAAACGATGTTGTTCATCAATTACAACAAAGCCCAGGTTTTTAAACTGTACCACTTCTTCAATCAGGGCATGCGTTCCTACAATAATGCTCAGGCTACCGTCGGCAAGTGCTTGTAGCGTTAACCTTCGTTCTTTAGCCGGTGTAGAACCGGTAAGCAACCGAACCTCGATAGGCAGTTCTTTCAACAGTTCTCGAATGCCATTAAAATGTTGCTGAGCCAGAATTTCGGTTGGCGCCATCAAACAACTTTGAAAACCATTGTCAACTGCCAACAACATAATCAATAAAGCCACAATGGTTTTTCCGCTGCCTACATCGCCTTGCAATAAGCGGTTCATTTGATGACCGCTACCCGTATCAATTCTTATTTCTTTTATTACCCTTTTTTGGGCGCCTGTCAACTCAAAAGGCAAATGATTTTTATAAAAAGTATTGAACAATTCTCCCACCTTGCTAAACACTACACCTTTCGATCTTCGATGCCTGTCAGAACGAACTTTTGCCAAACGCAATTGAGTAATAAAAAATTCTTCAAACTTTAATCTTCGTAAAGCCTGCTCATATAAAGGCGCAGCAGTAGGAAAATGAATTTGCTTTAATGCTTCAAAACGCGGCAGCAATTTCAGTTTTTCTACCAAAGGCTGTGGAAGGTTTTCGGGAATATTCTTTTCATTGAGCAAAACAAAAAGGGCTTCAGTTAACTTACCCATCTGCCGGCCACTTAAGCCTTTTGCTTTTAATTTTTCAGTAGTAGAATAAACGGGTTCAAGATGAGACTTCACAGGAGCCGCCACACTTTTTACCGCTTCCATTTCGGGATGAACGATTTGGGGCTTACCCATGAAAAAACTGATTTTGCCAAAAACATTATATATCTCATTTTGCTTTAGCGTTTTTTCAATCCAGGTTATCCCCTTAAACCAGGTAAGTTCAATTACGCCGGTGTCATCAGTAAGAAATGCAGTAAGGCGTTTGCTGCTTCTCTCTCCCACGGTTTCGTAATACCATAATTTGCCTTGCACTTGCGCATATTCTGTCGACGTGCCGAGATCCGCAATTTTGGCAATTTTTGTTTTATCTATGTGGCGGTAAGGAAAAAAGTTCAAAAGATCGCCATAGGTAAAAATGCCCAACTCTTTTTTTAAGAGGTCGGCCTTTTGCGGACCAACACCTTTTAAATATTCAATGGGCTGAGATAATATGTTTGCTAAGGTGGCGATGAGAAGGGTTTCAACAAAAATAATGGTTAGCTGTTTTAGTTAACGTGAAGAGATGTTTAAAGAAATCACTTTCAATATTCTTTTTAAAACTTCGGAACGAGAAACCACAAAAAGAGCTTCCTATGCTTTTAGAAAAATATAGGTTCTAAAGAATCAACAATTAGCAAAACATAATTAACGTAACAGCTTGCATGAATAAGTATTAATGCTTATTTTGCCGCTACCAATATCTAACATGTACGAAACGCTATTACAGATCAACCTCGATTTCAGTGAATTTAAATTCGGCGTTCTGGCTTTTGTTACCGCTTTTATAATAGCCATGATTGTAATGCCACCTCTCATAAGAATCATCTACCGGTTCAGGCTTTTTGATGTACCCGACCTGCGCAAAGAACATCGTACACCTGTACCTACTATGGGTGGAATTGCTTCCTGTATAGGAATGGTTATAGCTTGTGTGCTTTGGTTTAGGTTTACTAATGAGGTCTTTATCATTTCGTTTTTCTTTTCAGTTGCAGTATTATTTGCTGTAGGCATAATGGACGATCTGAAAAGCTTGCCGGCCCGCTATAAATTGGTGATACAAATAGCCGTGGCCAGTTTAATTGCTTTTAGTGGCGTACGCCTTACCAGCTTTAATGGCTTGTTGGGAATTTACGAATTGCCAACATCGGCTCAATATAGTTTTACGGTTTTGGCAATAACAGGAATTACCAATGCTTTTAACCTGATTGACGGCATTGATGGATTGGCTGGGGGGCTTGGCTTTATGAGCTTAACGATACTTGGATTGTTTCTTACTATTTGCAATGATGGCAACACTGCAATTGTTGCTTTTGCTTTAAGCGGCGGTTTACTAGGCTTTTTATATTACAATTTCAACCCAGCCCGTATTTTTATGGGCGACACTGGTTCTTTGGTGCTTGGTTTTGTAATATCTGTGCTTTGCGTAAGGCTTGTTCAATTAAATCCTGCTACCACTCCTTCTTCAATTGTCAAACATGCACCTGTATTCGTTATGAGTATTGTAGCCATTCCTGTTTTTGATACCCTTAGGGTTTTTGCGCTACGTATATGGCAGGGAAGATCGCCTTTCTCGCCGGACAAAAATCATATTCATCATTTACTTACCAATAATGGATGGAGCCATGGCTTTGCTGCAAAGCTTATTTGTTTTGTTCATGCCCTGATTTTGACGATAGGCTATTTTTTGAAAGATGTGCCTCAAATTGCCGGAGTGTTCATTCTTATGAGTTTTATGCTAATAACTGTAATGGTTTTTCAAAAAATACGAGTTCCTCAATTAAAGAAATCTATGCCCTTAAATTCTCGGACAGCATAGGCATTATAACTTTTTTTGCATCTGCCGCACCATAAAAAAAGGCCTGCATATTGCAAGCCTTTTTTATGAAATATTGTAGTTCTAAAACTTAATCATCTTTTTGCTTAACAGTTTCCCATCCATTTCAACTCTAACAAAATAAACTCCTGCGCTCAGCTCCCTAACAGACAAATTGGTTTTAAACAACTGTTCGTTCTTGTCAAAAACAAAGCTTTTGCTGATGCTGCCCGATTGGCCTACTATCTGAATAGTAACCTTTCCTCTATAGTTGTTATTCAATTGCATCATCAATTGATCTGTGCTTGGGTTAGGAAATATTTCGAGTAATGCCGATGCCTTTTCTTCCGGAACATAATTTGATGCTGCATCTTTTGAAGATGTTACAGTGCCATCGGCTGTTGTCAGTACAAAACCGTTAAGGTAATTGTAGGTAGTGCCGCTTTTGATGCTGACCACTATTTGTCCTTCAGCATTGGGCACTACACCTGTAAAGGCT
>JBQCJM010000348.1:0-2760 GCA_051952715.1 Flavisolibacter sp. | reverse complement strand
CACGTGTAGCAATAGTGATGTGTGGATGGAAAGGCCTGTTATCAGTTTTAATCTTATAATTTGGTCGTTGTTTAAAAAAGTTATCGGACAATATTTTTACCTCATTCAATCTTTCGTTTGGTACTATTGCTACAAAAATGGTTCGTGGTTTAAAGACAGAGAAGTTATCGGTTACAACTTCGAATGGCCTCACATCTTTGCTAATACTGTCAACTGCAGTTAACAGCGCTGCTTCTTTTTCGTCTTCCATCCAAAATGGTGGTACAATGGTAATATGGGCCGGAGATTTCAACCCTACCTTACAACCAAACTTCTCAAGCATAAAATTTTTATACTGCATGATTTTTTCGTTCAGCAACCGGGGAAGTACAATGGCAATAAAATACATCTGCATAAAACCAATGTAAGAAATTCTCTTACTTATACAAAACAAAAGAGCCTGTTATGCACAGGCCCTTTTGCATGGTTGGTTATGGTTATGACAAGCTCTTAATCGTTATCAATATTGAAATCGTCTGCATCTTTTTTGATGGTAAAATTTTTATGTCCTTTTAGAAGTTGTTGGTATTTATCCGTCACTTCAACAGGTTGTCTTTTCCCATTGACATTTAAATCTCCATTCTTGTATTCAATGGTATAACTTTCCTTTTTATTGATCAATCCATCTTTATCCAAACCATCAATCAGGCTTTTGTAAACTTTCAATTCTTCTTTAGCTTTTTCAATGCTTTTATGGGCTTCCTTCATTGATTTTTCAATTTCGGGCTTTAGCTTTTTCATGTCAGATTGCAATTTTTCAAAATCAATTGCCTTGGCTTTTTCAAGTTCCTTATTAATTTTCTCAAAATCGATCTTGGCAAGAGATGCCTGCATTTCGGCCTTGATCTTTTCCATATCTACAGCTTTCATGGCTTTATCGGCCTGAATCTGAATTTTTGCAGCATCAATTTCTTTCAACGACTGATCAATCTCAGCTTTCATCTTAGCCATGTCCACCTCTTTAAATGCCTGCATTTCAGCTTTCATTTTTGCTGCATCAATATGAATATTTTCGGTGGCTTCTTTTATCTGCTTTTCTATTTGGGCAAAATCAATATCCTTTAAAGAACGATCAACTTCAAGCTTGCTTCTTTCCAACTCCTCCAAAGCGTCGTCAATGTCTTTTATCTTTTTATTGCGGTCGGGAACAGTATCTGTTGTTTTTTGTTTTGTTTTTGCAGGATGGGTTTGAAAAGCCGCAGTTGCCAGCACAATGCCACAAACCAGCATCACCAGCGGTAATTTTTTTATCCAAAGACTTTTTTTCATAACGTGGTTTTTAGTTTGACGAAATGTTTCGTATCAAATGTACGATTGATTTCGTAAATCAAAATTTCCCCGTGTATTTTTCAAAATCTTTAACGTCTGGCCCACTTAAGCATTTCTTTCCATGTTGGCTTTTTACCATACAGTAAAATACCTGTGCGGTAAATTTTGGCGCTGAGCCAGGTGGTAAATAAAAAGCCTGCTACTAACAGAAGCATGGACAATCCCAATTCCCAATAAGGCACAGTATCCGGTACGCCAAACGGTATGCGGGACATCATCACAATGGGAGAGAAGAAGGGAATGATGCTGCTCCATTGCGCCAATGAACTGGTAGGGTCATTAATGGAGTTTATCATGATAATAATAGCTATGATAATGGGCATGGTAATAGGAAAAGTAAGACTTTGTGCATCCTGCGCATCTTCGTTTACGGCACTGCCAATGGCTGCAAAAAGGGAAGCGTAAAATAAATAACCGCCAATAAAATAGAAGATAAAGCAGCCAATTACTAGCGGCCAGTTAACGGTAGATAAACTTACCTGCGCATTGGCAATGGTTTGAATAGCTTCCGATGTTTGTGCTGTAGAGCCAGACATTTGCGTGCCTTGCTGCTGTACCTGTTGCAATACCTCGGCAGGGATAAAAGACATCATCACACTGCTAATGCCAAAAATAAGAACGATCCAAATGAGAAATTGTGTCAACCCCACAGCTCCTATTCCGATGATTTTTCCCATCATTAATTGGAAAGGTTTTACAGAAGAAACCACTACTTCTGCAATACGGTTGGTTTTTTCTTCCATCACCCCACGCATTACCATTACACCATACACAAACAAAGTGATGTAAATTAAAAATGCCGTAATATAACCAATACTGCTGGCCAAATTAAAGTCTGATTTGGTTGATTTTCCCAAATCATCTTTTTTTACTGATTCAATGGACGTGAGTTCTGCTCTTTTTTTCAGATCATCAATGCGGCGCGGATCAATTTTTAAAGAATCGGCAATGATGCTATTCTCCAAGGCCTGGTAAATATCCTTTTCAATGCGTTCGTTGGCAAAGCGGCTCAAGCTTTTTTCTGTAACTACTTTAAAGTTGGAGGTTTTATTGATGCCGGTATTAGGCGGATATAAAATGGCTGAATATCCTTTTGCTCTAAAATTGCTGGTATCAACATCGGTTCTGAATTCATATGAAACAGATTTGCTCCCTTCAAGGTTTGATTTTAAAATGCCTGCCGGATCTACCACAGCAATTTTTTCATTTCGAATATTTTTTACAGTAATAAAAATTACGGTTCCTATTACTACTGCAAAAAGCAGGGGCGTTAAAATGGTAGAAAGAATAAACGTTTTTTTGCGAACACGGGTCAAGTATTCTCTTTTTATGATCAGTGCGGTTTTGTTCATGGTAATGATTTTAAGCAGTTACAGTTTGAAATGGTCTTGA
>JBQCJM010000347.1:0-3198 GCA_051952715.1 Flavisolibacter sp. | reverse complement strand
TACGCATCATGGCTTTTTCCAAATGATCAATAAACTGAATCTGCCTGCTGGCCATCTGGCTCAATTGCTCTCTTTCCATGCTCATGCTTCCGTCTTCCATGGTCATGTAGCGGCCATCTTCCATGTCGCCACCTTCATCCTTGCGTGTGATCAGGCCCTGCAAGTAAGCCAGCTCTTTTTTGGCTGTTTCAAGCTTCTTCGTAATCAAATCTCTAAATTCTGTAAGCTCTGCATCTGAATACCTCATAGTCGGACCTGTTTGTTCATTTTGTTGAGAATCTAAAACTGATTTTGTAAAATCAGGTTCATATTTAACTGCTTTTGTAGTGGAGGTTTTTGGTATCACCACTTTTGTCGGCTTTGGTGCTTCTTTCTTAGGGGCTGGTGGTAAAGGCTTTATGGCTGGCTTTACCTCTTTGTGCGTAGGAGCCGCCACAGCAGGTTTTTTTACGGGCTCGGAATGCCTTGCCGTTGCCGCTTTGGGAGCTGGCTTTTTAACGGGTACAGCCGCCTTTTTAGCTACAGCCGGGGCTGGCTTTTTAACTGGTTTGGGAGCAGGTTTGGCTGCCTTAACCACTTTTTTCGGCGCAGCTGTTTTTGCTTGCTTTTTTGGCGCTGCCTTTTTAGCCACTGCTTTATGAGCAGGCTTAGCAGCCTTTTTAGCGGCAGGTTTTACCGCAACTTTGGCAGACGTTTTTCTGGCAGCCGCACGGGCAGGCTTAGCAGATTTAGCTGCCTTAACAGTTTTCCCGCCATTTGGGCGGGCAGGTTTTGATGCTTGCTTTTTTGTAGCCATACAATTTTTACCCCTTTTTTAAGACGATGACCTTCAAAGGGTTATCATTAACCTCTATCTCGGTGCCGTCGTCAATTTGTGATGATAATTCCAGCTTATCTGCCAGAATTTCGGCGCAAATATAGTCATTAAACTTAGTTAGAGATAGGCTGATACCATTATTGGCAGCTACTTTTACCTCTATGCGGTCGGTAACATCAAAACCACTGTCCTTTCTGATCTTTTGAATCCGGTTTACGAATTCACGGGCATCGCCTTCCTGTATCAGTTCGGGTGTAACATTAATATCTAATGCGACGGTAAGCGGTCCATTGCTTGCTACGGTCCATCCGGGTATGTCTTCGCTGCTGATTTCAACCTCGCTTAAACTTAAATCAACAAACTCATCATTGCCAACAGGGATTGAATATCTGCCTTCTTTTTCAAATAAAGAAATTTCGTGTTGGGAAAAATTTGAAAGGGCTGTTGTAACGGCTTTCATCTTAGGGCCAAGCTTCTTGCCCAAAGCGCTAAAGTTGGGTTTCGTCTTCTTTTTGATGAAGCCTTCGGTATCGGTTAAATACTCAATTTCTTTTACGTTCACTTCTGCCTTGATTAAGTCTTCTACACCGTGCAATTGTTGTTCCATTAGCGGGTTCAGCACGGGTATCAATACCCTTTGCAAGGGCTGGCGCACTTTTATATTGGCTTTTTTGCGAAGCGAGAGAATAAGAGATGAAGCATCCTGCGCCAGGCTCATTCTTTCTTCCAATAAAGGATTGATCAGTTCTTCCTTAGCTACAGGGAACCTAACGTGGTGCACTGACGCCTGTTTATGAATTTGCGTAACGGCGTTGAGGTTTACAAAAAGCTCATCACTGAAGAAGGGAGAAATCGGAGCCATTAACCGCACCACCGTTTCCAAACACTCATACAAAGTTTGATACGCTGCAATTTTATCTAATTCATACTCCCCTTTCCAAAAGCGGCGACGGCACAGGCGAACATACCAGTTGCTCAGGTGTTCATCCACAAAATCTTCAACAAATCTTCCGGCCTGCGTGGGTTCGTATTCATTAAAGGCGGCTGATACTTTTTTGATCAGGGTTTGCAGCGATGACAAGATCCAGCGGTCAATTTCGGGCCTTTGTTCTACAGGAATGTAAGCTTCCTTGAACGTGAAGCCATCAACATTGGCATAAAGGGCAAAGAATTGATACGTATTATATAAGGTACCAAAGAATTTACGCTGCACTTCTTTAATACCTTCAAGGTCAAACTTCAGATTGTCCCAGGGAGAAGCATTGGTGATGAGGTACCAGCGGGTGGCATCGGCGCCAAACTGCTCAATGGTTTTAAAAGGGTCTACAACGTTACCAAGGCGTTTGCTCATTTTATTACCGTTCTTATCAAGCACCAGGCCATTGGATACACAGGTTTTGTAGGCCACACTATCGAACAACATAACACCCAAAGCATGCAGTGTATAGAACCATCCGCGGGTTTGGTCAACGCCTTCGGCTATAAAATCGGCAGGAAAATTTTCTTTAAAAGTTTCAACATTTTCAAACGGAAAGTGCCATTGGGCATAAGGCATGGCGCCACTGTCGAACCAAACATCAATCAGGTCGGGTTCGCGGCGCATGGGTTTGCCACTATCTGAAACCAGGATCACTTCATCTACATAAGGTTTGTGCAGGTCAAGAATACCGTCGTGCAGATAATGCGTATTTACATCGCCGCCTAAAACCTGGCTGGCTTTTTTGATTTCAGTATTCAATTCGTCAATAGAGCCGATACATTTTTCTTCCGTTCCATCTTCAGTTCTCCACACAGGCAGGGGGGTTCCCCAGAAGCGGCTGCGGCTCAGGTTCCAGTCCACCATGTTCTCTAACCAGTTGCCAAAGCGGCCGGTGCCGGTGCTTTCGGGTTTCCAGTTGATCGTTTTATTCAGCTCCACCATTCTATCCTTCAAAGCCGTAGTTTTAATAAACCAGGCATCTAATGGATAATAAACTACTGGCTTGTCCGTCCGCCAGCAATGCGGATAACTGTGCTCGTATTTTTCAACTTTAAAGGCCCTGTTTTCTTTTTTCAGCTTTACAGAGATGTCCACGTTTACATCCACATAGTTTTCTTCGTTTTTATAATCTTTTATATAGCGGTTAGAAAACTCGCCCAGGCCATTAACAAACTTTCCTTCTTTATCAACCAGCGTTAAAATACCGATGTTATATTTTTTTCCAACGCGATAGTCATCGGCACCAAAAGCCGGAGCCGTATGAACGATGCCGGTGCCGTCTTCAGTGGTTACAAAATCGCCCAATAAAACACGGAACGGATTTGCATCAGGCGTGATGGCTTTTATGGCTTCGAGTGAATTGGCTTCGTAAGGCAGTAGCTGTTCGTATTCTAATCCTTCT
>JBQCJM010000346.1:0-13843 GCA_051952715.1 Flavisolibacter sp. | reverse complement strand
CGATAAACTGAAATTTGACAACCCGGTTGCCTTCAATCAATCTTTTACAACGGAAATCGAATACCTCAATTTAGAAACGAAATAGCGGTCATGAATACACAGCAGATCATAGAACTTTATCGCCCCGCCATTATTCAAATTGCTACGCAAAACAGTACGGGAACCGGTTTTTATCTAAAAGAATTTGATTTGATTGTGACCAATGAACACGTTGTAGGCAAGAATGCAGAAGTAACTATACAAGGAAGACTGTTCGAAAAACGCATGGCAAGAGTGTGGTACACCGACAGAAAACATGACCTTGCTTTTTTGCAGCCACCGCTTGAAGTGCAAATTCCTGAAGTAAAACTGGGCAATTACGAAGAAACAAAAGACGGCGACGTGGTAGTTGCCATCGGCCACCCTTTCGGACTGAATTATACGGCCACACAAGGTGTAATTTCAAAAGTGGACCGCATTCGCGAAGGCGTTAAATACATTCAAATAGACGCCGCTATTAATCCGGGCAATAGCGGCGGCCCCTTGGTAAATAAAGAAGGGCACATCATTGGCATTAACTCATTCATTATTCGCGGCGGCGATAACCTGGGCTTTGCTTTACCGGTAAGTTATATAAGAGAAGCACTTGAACTTTACCTGCCCCACAAGGGAGAGCCATCCACCCGCTGCCATAGCTGTAATCATTTAGTACTGGCCAGCAATATAGAAGCGCAAAAATATTGCCCGTATTGTGGAACAGAAGTAAAATTGCCGCAGCCCCCTGAAAGAGAATCAAAACCGGTAGGCGTAGCTAAAACAGTGGAAGAGATTTTGAAAGACCTGGGCAAAGATGTAAAGCTGTCCCGCGATGGTAACAACAACTGGAGCGTAAAAGCCGGAACCGCCAAAGTTAAGATCAACTATAACCCCGATAATTATTTTGTAGCCGGTGACGCGTATCTGTGTCAACTGCCATCAGACACTGCACAGATCAAACCGCTGTACCAATTTTTATTGCAGGAGAACTACAAAATGGATAGTTTGGTATTAAGCTGTGTAAAGCAAAACATTGTGCTTTCCTGTATCATGTACGACATGGATATGACAAGAGACGCAGGCATTGAAATGTTCCGGGATCTTTTTCAGAAAGCAGATTATTACGATAACTTGTTAGAAAAACAATTTGGATGTTTGGAGCTGTTAGAAGAATAATTTTCCCCGTCCTTTAAAGGGAGATTTAAGTCTGGGAAACCTTATTGCTTAATGAACTCTTTTGAATAACATTGGTATTTTGCTTTTATCTGTTGCAGCAATGTATTCGATTTATAACTTTTAAAAATCTTCGTTATTCTTTCTGCCTTTCGGAATGGTGGGAACAGAAAGACTGATGAATCTAAGTCTCCCGTTTAGGGAACAATGGGCATGCAAAAAAAATTTTTAACCAAAGAAGAAGCCTTGCAAAAGCTGCGTCAGTATTGCGCTTACCAGGAGCGTAGTCATTATGAAGTGCAGCAAAAGTTATATGATCTCGGAATACGCAAGGCCGAACATGATGAAATTATTTCCACCTTAATTGAAGAAGATTATTTGAATGAAGAACGTTTTGCCATGCAGTTTGTAGGTGGAAAATTCAGAATGAAGGATTGGGGCCGAAAAAAAATTTACTATGCACTTAAAGAAAAAAAAGTAAGCGAGTACAATATAAAGAAAGCGATGAAGCAGATTGATGAAGACGCTTATGCAGAAGTGCTTCGTGAACTGGCCGAAAAAAAATATGAGTTGCTGAAAAATGAACAATGGCTGGTACGAAAAAAGAAAACGATAGATTATTTATTACAAAAAGGCTATGAATATGAATTGGTAACAGCCGCTGTAAACAGCATAGCAACCAAAGAATAATTTATCTTAGAACAAACATCTGCCAATGAAAAAAGTACTCACCTTTTGCTTCTTGTTTTTTATCACCCTTGCCTACTCGCAAGGCGACAGCATAAGAGCCGTTGAACCCAATAAAAAAACAAGCTACGACAGTAAAGACCTAATACTGATTGCACTGGCGGCGCTTGCCTTGTTGGTGGCCATGTATTTTATTCAGAAGAGCAAAGGGAACGAGGAATTGAATGGAGCTGCGTATATTGATTTGTAACAGATTGTATTTAGAAAGGATTTATTACAAAGGCTTTTTCCTCCATTCTTCAATCCTCATCTCAAACCTCACTTCGCCGTTCGATTGTCTGCCTGCTTCTTTCCATCCTTGCAGATGATAAAATTTTTCTGCCTTTGTGCGGGGCGCAGTGCTTAACCAAACTTTTTCTTTTGTTTGCGTGAAATACCAATCCAGCATAATATTATGCAGGGTTTTGCCAATCCCTTTTCCTGCAAATTCTGGCAGCACAAACAAAGCCCAGATATTGTGATCTTTTAAATCTGCAATTGCAAAGCCTACGATCTTTTTTTCAATATCACAAACCCAACCTTTACCACGAAGGCTTAAATATTCTTCGCAGTCTTTATCACTCACCAATGCAGGATTTGATAAAACATTTTCTTTTACAGCGTGTCTCACCAGCTGTATTTGCGGTATGTCTGCAACGAGGGCCTCTCTAAAAACCATTGAATGTTGTTTACGTTTTTGATATGCACGTAGCTGAAAATTAATGCTTTTTTTTGCATCATGTCAAAGCTCACATTTACCTTGATACAATCTGCTCTTCATTGGGAAGATAAGGAAGCCAACCTGAAAATGTTTGATGAAAAAATCAAGAATATAAAAGAAAAAACACAGGTAGTTGTGTTGCCCGAAATGTTCAGCACGGGCTTTAGCATGAAGCCGGAACAACTGGCAGAAGCCATGAGTGGCAAAACAGTTGAATGGATGAAAAGCCTTGCAGCAGAAAGAAAAATCATCATTACAGGCAGCATTATTGCTGAAGAAAACGAAAGTTATTATAACCGCCTTTTATGGATGTTGCCAAATGGGCAATTTGGTCAGTACGATAAGCGGCACCTTTTTGCTTACGGCGAAGAAGACCGGCATTATACTTCCGGAACGCAAAGGTTGATTGCGTCGGTGAATGGATGGAAAATTAATTTGTCGGTGTGTTACGATCTGCGGTTTCCCGTGTGGGCAAGGCAGCAGTTTGACAGGCAGCAAAATTTTGAATATGATGTTTTGATTTGTGTAGCCAACTGGCCACAGCGACGGGCTACTGCTTGGAAAACTTTATTGCGTGCAAGGGCTATCGAAAACCAATGTTATGTAATAGGCGTTAATCGTATAGGCAAAGATGGCAACGATATTTATTACAGCGGCGATAGTATGGTTATTGATCCGCTGGGAGAAATACTTTATCAAAAAGAAAGCGAAGAAGATGTGTTTACCATTACGCTTGATAAAGAAAACCTACAACAGGCAAGAGAAAAGTTTCCTTTCTGGAGAGATGCCGACAAATTTGAAATATTTACGTAGAAGGTTTTATGTGAACTTGTCGAGCTATTTTCATCTTCTCTTGCGTCGCACTCTTGTACATTCTGTAATTCTATTCAACAATGAAAAAGAGCTTAACATCTTTGTGACGTTACAAAGATGTTATTGCAGGGCATTTTTCTCTTTGATCAACTCAATCACCTTTTCCATTTTAAAATCTGCATTGCGGCGAATGTCATTTGCTGTTGGCAAAGATTTAATTTCTGGTATCACACCTCTTCCCTTTTGCTCATTTTTATCAATGACCAACCGGAATAGCGGCAAGCGAAAGCGAACCTTTGTATTGGGTAAAGTTACTTCCGGAATGAGCCAGGCTGTATTGCCATAAGCCCCCCCGCCTGTTTCTTCGCCGACAATGGTTACATTGCTTTGATCCTTCAGGGTTTTAGCAAAAAGCGTAGCTGCTGAAAATGTGTTGCCACCCGTTAGTACATACACGTCGCCATTAAAATGGTTTTTTGTTTTAGGCTTGAAATATTTTCTCTCGTAATAACTAAAATGATAATGGCCATCGCTCTTTTTTCGTGCCAGGAAAAGCAGGAACAAACGGCTTTGCAAATAGTCATTTATATATTTATGATAGTGGCTTTTGCGATGCAGTGCATAAATAGAATCAGCAATTTTAAACGGCTTGTCGGCAATATATTTGGTAAGTAAATTAGAAAGCACCACGCTGCCGCCGCCATTACCTCTTATATCAATTACCAAATGCTGCACATTTTCTTTCTTTAATTTTTTGAACGACTGCCTGAAGAATTTCCTGAGCCTGAAATTTTTTATAAAACCATTTACTTCCATAAAGCCCGTGTGCAGGCTTGTATCAATTTCCATGTTGCGTGTGGCCTGCAGGATCATTTTTTTTCTTTCCTTTCTCGAAATTTTTTTAACCGGCGGTTTTGTGTGTGGCGTATCGGCTGAGGGATTGTACACATCAACCATAGTTGTTTTCATATGGCCGGCAGTATCAACATAATCAACTTTCATTTTTTTGCGCAGGCCATAAATAGAGCCATACATATTGCGAAACATACCGCCATTGCTCAGGGTTTGATACTTGTGTGTGGTGTTATAACCATCACCGGATAAATAAGTAAAAAAAGAATCTACAATTGACTGAATGGGCCTGTCTTCAATTGAACGTAGCAAAACACCTGGCGTTACATTGCTGTCTTTTTTATTCAGGTTAAACGTAACCATCACTGTATCAGGCCAGGCTTTTACACTTAGGGGCAGCGCATAACTTCTTGTGTTACCAGAATATTTTATTGCGGCCTTAGAAGACATTACACTGGTATGACCACAACGAAATTTTGCAACCACATAACTCAATATATTTCTAAACTTATATTCAGGTAAAGAATCACTCAGTTGGCTGTAACCGTTTTCAAAATAATAATCAATGCTGTCTTTTGGTGTGTACCAATACAGGCCTGGATGCGATTCTTCCAGGATATTTCTGAAAAGTGTATAATCTTCTTTAAGCTCCTGCGAAGAGAATTTTTTTGAAGGATCATATTTTTTGCTGACCGCACAACTGCTTGCAGCAAACAGGACCAGTATAAGTGGAAAAACTTGTTTCATAGGTTCACAGCCTCATTTGAATGCGTTCCAACCTTGTGCGGTAATCGGGTATTTGTTGCCGCCTTTTGTAAAAATATGAGCACCGGCATCAGCATCGGTTATGTATCCAATCACACTTATTTCTTCTGTTGTGGTAATCTTATCATAATCATCCTGCCTGATGGTGAACAAAAGTTCGTAGTCTTCTCCACCACTTAAGGCGCAGGCCGTTGGGTCGAGATTAAATTTAAATGCTGCATTTTTTGTGTCTTCTGCAATCGGAATTTTTTCTTCGTACAACACGCACCCTACCTGGCTTTGTTTGCAAATGTGAAGTATCTCGGAGCTTAACCCGTCGCTTAGATCTATCATAGAAGTGGGTGTGATGTTATTGGCTGCTAAAAACCCGACGATGTCCTTTCTTGCTTCAGGTTTTAGTATCCTTCCGACAATGTATTTTTCGCCTTCAAGATCGGGTTGTACGGCAGGGCTTTCAAGAAAGATCTTTTTTTCTCTTTCTAAAAGCGTTAAGCCCAAATACGCAGCACCCAGATCGCCACTAACGCAAAGCAGGTCTCCCTTTTGTGCCCCGCTTCTTTTTACAAATTTATCTGGCGCCACTTCACCAATGGCAGTACAGGAAATGATGAATCCTTTTTGGGACGAAGAGGTATCGCCGCCAATTAAATCCACATCATAGTGCTCGCAGGCTGCATATACACCTTCATAAAATTCGTCCAGCGCTTCTATACTAAAGCGATTGCTAAAACCGATGCCTAAAATAATCTGTGTTGGTGTAGCATTCATAGCGCAGATGTCGCTAACATTTACTACAACGGTTTTATATCCTAAGTGTTTCAATGGCGTGTACATCAAATCAAAATGTACGCCTTCGATCAAAAGATCATTGGTAATAACGGTTTGCTTTCCGAAATGGTCAATTACGGCAGCATCATCACCAACACCAACAATGGTTGATGCATTTCGTATTTCTATGTTTTTTGTAAGATGGTCAATGAGGCCAAATTCGCCGAGAGAAGCCACTTCGGTTCTATTTCCTTCCATGTTATTTATGATTTACGTAATTGGATTAACGATTTCTTACTGTTTGCTGTTTCCTATACTTGTAACAGGAGAAACGCTGATTGATAAGAGTTCATTTTTCTTCTGAACGCAACGTTGCAAATTCATTTTAATAAGGGATTGACAGGTCATCGTAAATTAAATATTTCCCTTCACCCACTGCACCAGATCTTCATGAATAATTCCGTTGCTGGCAATAATTCCGGGCTGGTAAGGCGAATATTCGCCACCATTTAGATCCGTTACTTTGCCGCCGGCTTCTTCTACCATTAAAAAGCCGGCAGCACTGTCCCATGCCTGTAATTTATGTTCATAAAAACCGTCAAACCTGCCACAAGCCACCCATGCCAGGTCAATGGCGGCGGAACCTAATCTTCTTACCGGCACACCTCTCCTTATAAAGCGTTCAAATACCTGTAAAGGGCCGTTGGGCTCATCTAAATAGGTATAGGGAAAACCGGTTACCAAACAAGCATTCACCACCTTTTCTTTTTTGCTTACACTAATGGTTTTGTTGTTTAATGTAGCGCCGCAACCTTTTTCTGCCACAAAAAATTCGTTAATAAAGGGATTATAAATGGCACCTAAAATCATTTTCCCGTTATGTTCAATACCGATGGAAATACAGCAAATGGGAATGTGGTGTGCAAAATTTACAGTTCCGTCAATAGGATCTACGATCCATTTGTATTCTGAGTTTTGCATCAGGTCGCCGCATTCTTCACTCAAAATATGATGGCCCGGAAAGTTTTTTTTAATGGTTTCTATGATCACCTTTTCTGACGCATGATCTACTTCCGTAACCAAATTATTGATGCCTTCTTTATTGGAGATTTTAATATCAAGGTCACCAAATCTCCTGATTTCATCAGCTGCAGCTTGCACTGCCTGCAACAAGGTGTTTTTGAGCATCTGCAAAAGTAGTTTATAGTTTCCGCTTTTTAGTTTGAGGTTCGGTCCGTGCCGGATTGCTATTTCTATTTTCCTGTTCAACATTCCTTGTTCCTTGTTCGATATTCTTGTAGGTTTGTCCGCATACACATTTGTCGCCATTGAAGCTTTCCATCATCATAGTCAACTATAATGTAAAGTACTTTTTAGAGCAGTGTCTTTGGGCTGTTCGGAAAGCAGTTGCACAGATAGACGCAGAAATTATTGTGATAGACAACCATTCCACCGATGGAAGTATAGAATATCTAAAGCCAAAATTTCCGGAAGTAAAGTTTATAGCCAACGGATCAAATACAGGGTTCGGCAAGGCCTGCAACAAAGGCCTGGCTCATGCCTTGGGCAAATACGTTTTGTTTTTGAACCCCGATACCATTGTTGCAGAAGATAGCTTTTCTACCTGCATTTCTTTTTTTCAGGAGCATGATGATTGCGGTGCTATTGGCGTAAAAATGCTGGATGGCAGCGGTAATTTCTTAAAAGAATCAAAACGGTCCTTTCCTTCGCCAGTAACTTCTTTATATAAGCTGGCCGGTTTATCACGCTTGTTTCCTTATTCAAAAATCTTCAGCCGTTATCATCTTGGGCATTTAGACAAAAATAAAAATCATGAAGTGGATGTGCTGGCTGGTGCTTTTATGATGGTAAGAAAAGAGGTGTTGGATAAGGTTGGCAGTTTTGATGAGATATTTTTTATGTATGGAGAAGATGTTGACCTGAGCTATCGCATTCAAAAAGCAGGATATAAAAACTACTATGTGGCACAAACCACGATCATTCATTTTAAAGGCGAAAGTACCAAACGCGGAAGCCTGAATTATGTACGAATGTTTTACAGCGCCATGAGCCTGTTTGTTCGCAAGCATTATGGTGGAACAAAAGCCAGCGCCTTCACTACATTTATTCAATTGGCAATATGGATCAGGGCCGCCATTACGTCCATTGCCAAATTCATAAAATGGATTGGCTTGTCGGCTATGGATGCATTGCTCATTCTTTTTTCTTTTTGGCTGACAAAAGAAGTATGGGTTAACTACATCAGGACGGGTATAATATTTCCAGGCAAGCTATTGATGATTTCTTTTCCTGCATTTACTGCCGTTTATCTTATTGTAGCTTATTATGCCGGCCTTTACGACAGGTATTATCAAACAAAGAGCCTTATTCGTTCAACGTTCATTGCGACGCTTGTATTATTGGCCGCCTATTCCTTGTTGCCCGAAACCCTGCGTTTTTCAAGAGGCATCATAGTATTTGGTGCGCTGCTTTCATTTGTACTGATCAGCGCCTTACGTTGGTTGCTTGTAAAAGCCCGATTGCTTTTGCCTTCTGAAAATAGAATATCACAACCTTTTATTTTAATAGCCGCTGCAGAAAACGAATTTGCTCAAACAAAATCTTTTTTAGATCGAAAGGGATTTGCAGAAAGGGTTATTGGGCGGGTGGCAGTTAACGATAATGAAGAAGCTTCTGTTACGCGGCTGCAGGGTGTTGGCAAAGCAGCAAAGGCGTTGAATGCAAAAGAAATTATTTTTTGCGCAGGAAACCTTTCTTATAAAAACATCATAGCCCAACTACCCCAATTACCACGTACAGTAAAGGTCCGGTTTCATGCAGCCTGCAGCGGAAGCATTGTTAGCAGCGATGCCAGTACATCCAATGGTCAAATATGGTCGGCGGATGTTGATTTCAACTTGTCAAAGGCCGTGAATAAAAGAATTAAACGGTTGCTTGATGTAGCCACGTCATTATTTTTCTTTATCACTTTTCCCTTTCATTTTTTGGGTGTGAAAGCGCCGCTTTATTTTTTTAAAAATTGCTTTGATGTCTTAACGGGGAAAAAAACCTGGATCGGGTATATCATTCCATCTTCTGAACTTCCGGATTTGCGAAAAGGTGTTTTGGGTTCGAATGGACAGGCAAAAAACGGTAAAGATGTAGTGTCTGATGAAAGTTTAAAAACAGTTGATTACTGGTATGCACATGACTATGAACCTTTAAATGATGTAAAGGCTATTTTTGCGGGCTATAAAGATTTGGGTGCTTCTTCTTTTCGCTGAGCACAATTGGTACCTTTATTGATAACACTAACGGTTGTAAAGAATGGCAAGGATCATTGATATAAAACTTCCTAAAGCGATAGCCGCTGCCCTGCGCCTTCCGCAAAATGATCCGCGTAGGCAGCAACTGGCCGTATTAAAAAAATTATTGAAAAAAGCCCGTTTCACAGAGTTTGGACAGCAATACCGCTTTGACGAAATATTATTGTCTAAACATATTGGCAAAGAATTTCAGCAGCATGTGCCGGTACACGATTACAATAAAATTTATGAACGGTGGTGGAAGAAAACCCTGGAAGGTGTGCCCGATATTACATGGCCGGGGAAAATAAAATTCTATGCATTAAGTTCCGGTACGTCAGAGTCTGCAAGCAAATACATTCCTGTAACAAAAGACATGCTGCGCAGCAACCGCATCAATTACATACGCCAGCTTATTTCTGTTTTTAATTACGAGCATTTACCACGCAATGCTGTAACCAAAGGATTTTTAATGCTGGGCGGTGCCACCGACCTGCAAAAAGGAAAAGCAGGTTGGTATGCCGGCGATTTAAGCGGTATCCTGGCAAAGAACAGGCCTTTTTGGTTTCAAACATTTTATAAACCCGGTGGCCGCATTGCCAAGATAAAAGACTGGAATGAAAAATTAAATGAGATTGTTGAAAAGGCACCTTCGTGGGATATAGGTTACATAGTGGGTGTGCCTGCCTGGTGCCAAATGTGTATGGAGATGATCATTGAACATTATAAGGTCAACACCATCCATGACATCTGGCCCAATCTAGGGTTTTTTGTACACGGCGGCGTATCATTTGAACCCTATAAAAAGGGGTTTGAAAAACTGTTGGGCAAACCCATTGTGTACATCGAAAATTATTTGTCGAGCGAAGGCTTTATTGGTTATAAAGACAAGGAAAACGCCAGGGGAATGAAACTAGTGCTTGACAATAATATCTTCATGGAATTTGTTCCCTTTGATTCAAAAAATTTTGATGCCGAAGGAAAAATGATTGATAATCCGGAAGCGTTAATGATACACGAAGTGGAAGAGGGAAAAGATTATGCCTTGCTGATGAGCACTAATGCAGGGGCATGGCGTTACTTGCTTGGCGATACGCTGCGGTTTGTTGATGCGGAAAGAAAGGAGGTGGTAATTACCGGGAGAACAAAACATTTTTTAAGTCTTGTAGGCGAACATTTAAGTGTAGAGAATATGAACAAAGCCGTTCAAATGGTTAGCGAAGAATTGAACATTTCAATACCCGAGTTTACAGTTGTTGGATTTCCTTACGAAAATCTTTTTGCGCACAAATGGTATATAGCCTGCGATGATGAAGTAGACCCGGATATACTGATTAAAAAAATTGACCAGGAACTTTGCAGGCTCAACGATGATTATGCAGTGGAAAGAACAAGCGCCTTAAAAGAGGTATTTATAGAAAAGTTGCCGGAACAGGCGTTTTTGAAATTTATGGAAACAAAGGGTAAGGTTGGCGGCCAACATAAATTTCCAAGAGTATTGAAAGGAAAGATTTTGCAGGAGTGGAACGAGTTTTTGAGTGAACATTATGAAGACAAAAAATAGAGTTTGGAATTTGCTGGAAATGATATTCCCATATTTGCTGAAAGCTCTTCTCTGAATTATTATTGGAACTATAACTATTAAGTATAGATTTTGATGGCCTCTGTACTTATAACTTCATACGCTTATACACAATAATGGATGCTTTACTAAAAGGAATTACGCTTGGTTTGCTGCTGGCCATTTCGGTAGGGCCCATTGTGTTTACAGTAATCAAGCAAAGTCTGAACAATGGTACTAAGGGCGGCCTGGCTTTTATCGCCGGTATTTCGCTAAGCGATATTTTGTTGGTAGTGATGGCCAACCTATTCACCAATTTATTTGACGAACTCAATACGCATAAAAAGATACTGGCCACTATAGCCAGCATTTTTTTAATTCTTGTTGGTGTTTACTATTTATTTTTTAAAAAAGTAAAAGTTAATGCAGAGGGTGAACAATCTTTTGTTTTTAAAACAACTGATTATTTGAAATTAATTACTACTGGTTTTGTGATGAATATTTTTAATCCGGGCATCATCATTTTCTGGCTTACTACGGCCACTACATTTATTGGTAACAGCTTGCAGCACCGCCTGATTATTTTTGGAACAGCCTTATTTCTTGCATTGCTGGCCGATATAATGAAAGTAGTGCTGGCCAATAAAATCCGGAAGCGTTTGACGCCTCAAAATATTCATCGCATTAACCAGGTAAACGGTGTAATATTAATTGGTTTTGGTATTGTTATTATCTTTCTGCAGTAAATCGTATCTATGAAACCAGGTAGCATCTTTTATTGTAACGGGGCAGGTATTTGCAAGATTCCATCCGGCCAAAAAATCAAATAAAAAAATTTGGGGATGAAATCAAAATCTAAAGCCTCGGTTTTTTGGAAGTGGATCAAAAGAATTTTTCTTGCACTGTTTCTGCTGCAATTATTTTACATCATTATTTTAAAGTGGGTTGATCCGCCTGTTACACTTACACAACTGCAAAGCTGGATTGGTGGCGACGGATTAAAAAGAGATTATGTAGATGGTGCTGAAATATCTTACAACTTAAAACTGGCTGTTATTTCATCTGAAGATCAAATTTTTCCAGACCATGGCGGCTTCGATTGGAAGAGCATCGAGAAAGCCATGAACCATAACAAGAAAAAGCCAAACCGTATTCGCGGCGCCAGCACTATTAGCCAGCAGGTAGCTAAAAACGTTTTTTTGTGGCAGGGGCGAGATTGGATAAGAAAAGGGCTGGAAATTTATTTTACAAAAATGATCGAATGGATCTGGGGCAAAAAAAGAATACTGGAAGTGTATTTGAATGTGATTGAAATGGGAAAAGGTGTGTTTGGCGCAGAAGCAGCCGCACAATATTATTTTAAGAAACCTGCTAAAAAATTAACACGTCGTGAAGCAGCCATGGTCGCAGCCTGTTTGCCCAATCCAAAAAAGTATACGGTTAAGCCGGCATCGGCTTTTGTAATAACCAAGGCAGCGTGGATTTTACAGCAAATGAATAACCTTGAAGGTGATGATGATCTGCAAAAGATCATAAAATAGTTATGGTGGAGGGAAGTATTTTTAAGTTTTGAAGTTCTTTTGATCGTCTAAGTTGCCAGTACACGTAAGTCAAGTCACTACTTACTTCTTTTTAAATACTGTATCCAAAATGCCGGTTGCCATTTGTAAACGTTGAATATCTGTTCCGGAAATTTCGGCCCACATGGTATTGCTGTTGATAACAATATCCTTATAAGTACTAAAAAGTTTTTTCCGAAAATTCAGGTCAGGGTATTCTCTTAATTCATCAGCCTGCCATGGAAGATCTACATTGCATAAAAGATAGAAGTCGTATCGGCGTTGTGCAATTTGTTTTAATATCCAGGTGTGGCATTGCTCAAAAGCCACTTCACACCAAACCTTCATTACGTACATATCGGTATCAATAAAATAAAAATTATTTTTTGCCAGTGTTAGCATCGTGTCTTCAAGTTCTAATTGTCCATGTGCAATTTTCAACAGGTCATCGAAAGCATAATTCATTCCTTTCTCTAAAAGATACTCACGGGCAAACTCCGGGCACCAGACCGTTTTGTAATGATCGGCCAGCTGTTCACATAAAGTGCTTTTGCCGGTTGACTCCGGCCCAATAACAACAATTTTCTTCATCAAGGCTTAAAAATATTAAGGCTAAAACATCTCAGCAATACAAGGGATTGTTTTTGGTACAACGACTCTTCTTCATCAAAGGAACGTTATTTTAAGCATTAATGTATTTGCCAACAACGGCTTCTGTAGGGCACAGCTTATTTAAAAAAGCGGTTACAAGCATAAAATCATCTTGTAACCGCAGCAATGCCCGACAAACACTCTATCGTGCCTTTTTAAACATTCTTTCCATCGTTTCCTTATCGTGCCCATAAATATCATTGCGGAAATTAAGTTTGCCATTCTCGTCTACCCATGCTGTGTTATACGTAATATAAAAGGGCTCTGTATTTTTTACTGCAACGCTTTGTTCCTTATTGCCTTTTATAATAGCATTAATTTTTTCTGGTGTCCAGTCCTTTTGATCACGCAAAAGATATTGCGCCAATTTTTGTGCATCGGCCACCCTGATACATCCATGACTAAGTGCCCTATCTTTTTTGGCAAACAAAGTTTTATCAGGCGTGTCGTGCAGGTAGATATCATAGCTGTTTGGAAATAAAAATTTCACCTGGCCCAGCGCATTGCTTTTTCCTGAAAGCTGGCGAATTTCCGGAATGCTGTCATTGCGGCCGGTTATTTCCATATTGTGCTTTTTTAAATAAGAAGGGTCGTTTTTAATTTTAGGCATGATGTCATTTTTTACAATGCTCTCAGGAATATTCCATGATGGGTTAAAAACAATTTGATTGATATTACTGCTGAACATCGTTGTTACGCTGCCTTCTTTACCTACAATCACCGGCATTTCAAAAGCTTTACCGCTATCGGCATAAGCAACTAAAATTTGAGATGGGATGTTGATTTCTATCCTGCTGCTGTCATTTTGCTGCGGCATCCATAAGCTACGGTTCATGTTCACAATGATCTGTTGAATGCGTTGCTCTACCGGAACGTTCAGCACATTGATCATGGAATCATTCACCACGCCGGTTGGTTTCAAACCATTTCTTTG
>JBQCJM010000345.1:0-22420 GCA_051952715.1 Flavisolibacter sp. | reverse complement strand
CTTTGAAAAGCAGATGCTCCAGGTAATGTGCCAGACCTGTATGATCTTTAGGGTCGTTATTGCTGCCTGTTCTAACGGCAATGCGTACTGCAATACGGGGCTCTTTTGTATTTTTTGATAAGATAACTGAAAGGCCATTTTTTAATGTATAAAAACGGGCATCCATGGGGTCGCTCGTCACATACTTATAAGCGTAACCATTAGAGAAAGCCTGTTTCCACTGATAACCTTTCTGCGCATAGGTTGAAACGGAAAATGCTATCAGCAAGAGAAATGTATTTACTATTCGCATTCTTTGATTATTTATTTACTGAACATTTGTTTTTTGATAAGCTTCTTTAACCTTGTCGAGCAGCCGGATAAATTTTTGAATATCGGGATCGTAACCATAACCTTCAGGTACAAGTCTTTGTTCGCCTGCATCCAAAAAGAAATAATAGGGTTGTGTATTGGCGCCGAACTTTGTTACCTGCATATCCGCATTTTTATCACCCAGTGTTTCAACCTGCTTTTTCAGAGCCTCTGAGTAATATTGTTCTGCCTGCGGCAGGTCAATGTTTTGTACATCTACATACAGCGAAACAATGACAAAGTCATTCTTTAAGCGTTGCATCACCTGCGGGTTGCTCCACACCTGCCCTTCCATTTTTCTGCAGTTCACGCAATTGATGCCTGTAAAGTCAAGCATCAGTGGCTTTCTCATTTTCTTTGCCGCCTCCAGCGCCTCCCCGTAATCAAAGTAGGTGGTCATGCCGTACTTGGTCACCACTTCCGGTTCATACATCTTCATCTTATCATGATACTTCCTGGGGTACGGCTCGTCCGTTGTTGCTACAGCACTATAAGAAACCGTATTCGCTGAGGCGGTGAAGTCCTGCGTACCCATTGGTGGTACAAAAGCGGAAATGGCTTTTAAAGGCGCACCCCATAAACCTGGAACCATGTACACGGCAAACGTAAAGGCGGCTATAGCAAAAAGCAACCGCGTAACACTTAGATAGGGTTTATCAAAATCATTTTTAGGCAGTTCATCATCATGATGAAATTTGATTTTACCTAAAAGGTAGATGCCAAGCACAGAGAAGATTACGACCCATAAGGAAATAAAAACTTCCCGGTCCAGCAACCGCCAGCCTTTTACCAGGTCCGCATTGGAAAGAAACTTTAATGCCAGTGCCAGTTCTAAAAAACCAAGTGTCACTTTTACGGCGTTCAGCCAGCCGCCTGCCTTTCCCAGTACATTTAGCTTTGAAGGGAAGAATGCAAAAAGCGCAAAAGGAAGTGCCAATGCCAGGGAAAATCCAAACATGCCTATCAGCGGTCCCCAGTAACTTCCTTTTGCTGCCAACACCAACAAATTACCAATGATAGGTCCTGTGCAGGAAAAGGATACAACAGCAAGTGTTAGCGCCATAAAAAAGATACCAAGAAAATTGCCCGTGCCAGCTTTGCTATCTGCCTTCGTCGACCAGTTGGACGGAAGCGTAATTTCAAATGCTCCTAAAAAAGAAATGCCAAACAAAAAGAATAAGGCGAAGAAAACAAGATTGGCGATCCAATTGGTAGCCAGATTATTAAGTGCTGCAGGGCCAAAGATCAGCGTCACTAAAAAACCAAGCAGGGTAAAAATGATAACAATAGATGCCGAATAAGAAACTGCGTTCTTAATTCCTTCGGCTTTTGTTTTACTGCGCTTGGTAAAGAAAGAAACGGTTACAGGAATCATGGAATATACACAAGGCGTTAAAAGGGCAAGCAAGCCACCACCAAAGGCTGTGAGAAATATCCATAACAGTGAATGATCGGCAACGGAATTGGTTGGTTGCGCAACAGTTTGCACAGCTTCAATAAAGAATTTAAAATCCTTTTCCTGCGGAATGTATTGATCGCCTTGTTTGAACATGTAGTTGATCTTCCCTTTTAAAAGAAGACTGTCGTCCGGACCGACGTTCAACCGTTGTCCCCAGGTTACTGAATCTGTAATATAATTAACGGAAGCACTGAGCGTATTATCATTTTCCCTTTTTACAGCACCATTTTCTCTGACAGGGCCATCCAGATATTTCAGGCAGGAGGAATCGAATTGGATAGAAGTATACAGGGCGTCGTCTGGCGATCTTTGTAAAGCATACAGCTTTACCCCATTTGGAATATAGGCTTTGATAGAGATGATTGCCTGGCTATCGTTTGTCCTTTTTTTATCAAACAGGAAGTGAACAGACAAGGAATCATTTGCCTGAGCCATCAATGAAATCAATACCAGCTGAATTACAAGCAATCGCCTGAAAAAAGTACTCATAGCAGTCGCTATTTTTTAAAGGATAAATAGTTCATTTTATTGGGCATCCTCTACGGCAATTACACCACTACAGGAACCAATTCGCTTTTTTAACCTCGTCATCTCTTCCTTCGACATATTAAAACAAGTAAAGGATAGCATGACTACAGATGGA
Source organism: Flavisolibacter sp. (assembly GCA_051952715.1). Taxonomy (GTDB): domain Bacteria; phylum Bacteroidota; class Bacteroidia; order Chitinophagales; family Chitinophagaceae; genus Flavisolibacter. The sequence continues at coordinate 19,967 of JBQCJM010000345.1, read as the reverse complement.
TAAGCACTATTAGCAGGATAGTATTGTATTTGCGTGTTAAATGCAGTCTTTTGTATCGCACTAATCACCGTAAAATAAGTAGTCGGCACATTCGCAAACCTTATCTCAATTATATGGTATGCCCGTCTATCTTCAACTTTTGTAAAACCGTTGTTAACAACCGCTTTGCACGAAACGACAGCAAAAATGAATAAGTAGATAATTTTCATTATGTTCATTTAAGCTACAGCCCGCCTTCACTAACCTAATAACAGTGCCCTTCACTAAAGACGCATTAGTTTAGCCCGGAAGGTAGTTGTCTTAAAAAATTTTTGTTTGCCGCCAATTGCTGACTATTGGATAGACAATGAAAACTTTACCGATTTCGGAGGTAGACATTCATGATCGTTACAGGTCATAAATTCGATGCTCCCACTTAAAGCAGTTTTTGCCTTTCCTTTTAACTTTACCACCTGCACAAAATCTACTTTGTTGGAGAATTGTTTTACGTCCACTCCAAACAAAGGTTCGCTGTGTTGTTCCAGTTTCCCAACTTCTTTGATTGCACCGTCCAATGTGAGCAAGGGATTCGGCAGGTAATCAATGGAAGTAGGAACCGGACCTCCGTCCGGTGTGGTCTGGGAATAAATATGCCAACCGTTTTCGATACTTGCTGTTAAATGCACTTCGTACGTTGTGGTATTAATTCTTTTAGTAGAAAAAGACCACCTAACAGGATTCTTCACTTGGGCATTCACAGCACTTATCATTACCAGGCCTAATGCCAGCGAGAGTATTTTTTTCATGCAAAAGATTATATAGTACTAAGACGACTGAATCTGATTTTTTACCCCAAGCAAGCAGAAAATATTTTGTTATAAGGGTGCCTGCAACTGAAAAAGAAATGCTATTGCATAATTGCCCAACCAGAGAAACTTATTTAAAATGAAAGTGAACAGTCTTTATTTTATCGGATAAAAGTTTTTTTTACCTGCACAGTCACCCAGCTACCTTAATCCTTATTTTTTTAAAAAACTTCTTCCCCTTATAAAATGGAAAAAGGCCGCCGGAAATCAGACGGCCTTTTTTTTGTCCATTTTGTTTTCACTTAGAAATCTTTGTCAGTTTTTCATATAATGCATTTTCACCTCCATCGTACCGGCCAATGATCATACCATGAGGGTCGATCAGGATTTTGATTGGACGTTTCATGGTTTGTTGAACACGTAAATGATTTAACTACCTAAGACTTCTTTTAGTTTTTCATCAATTTTATTTTCATCGCTGGTGTACAGCAATATTTTTCCTTCTTTATCCAGCAGTACGTAAAAAGGTATGTAAGTGGTCATATATAAAGTACCTACTCTTGCCGGCATATTTTTTAACGGAAATTCATCGCACACCTGGGTCCATGGCATTTTTTCCTGGTCCATTGCTTTGAACCAGTCTTTCCATTTGGAATCGTCGGAAACACTTACAATATCAAATCCCTTATCATGGTATTTGGCATATACTTCTTTCCAGTGCGGAATAGCCTGTCGGCAAGGATGACACCAGCTTGCCCAAAAATCAATCATCATGTATTTTCCCCTGGTGGAAGACAAGGTGAATTTGGAACTGTCTCTTTTCAACAGGGTAAAATCGGGTGCTATACTCCCAGGCATTACTGCTTTGCGTTTTGCGAGTATGTCTTCAAGACTCTTATAATATTTCGATTGTTTAGCTTCTCCCTGGAAGCTTGTTACCATAGCCTGCATATCAGCAAAGGGCAGATCGGTGTACCAGGTGTATAAGTCTCTGAGCATATAAGCGCCGGCTACGGACGAAGGATTTTTGTCGATATATTTTTTCACCTGTTCCGCCTTCCATCCATTGAGTATTTTTATTACCGAATCCATTTGATCTCTGTAGCGGTATTGCTGATCTACGTCTTTGGTAGCTTGAATCTTTTGACCGAGATCGGCAAAAACAGGTTCATATTTTTTCTGGCCGGGATTGTTCTGATATTTTGTCCAGTCATCAAAATTCTGAGACCCTGTTTCCGTAAAATTTTTGATGCTTCCACCTTTGTCGCCACCATACATCGTATAATCATAATAGTTAGACCCGGCCGTATCAACTGTAATGGTCAGTAGCTTGTTTTCTAAAAATATGGCGAACGACAAGTTTCCGGGTTCAATCATAACAGTGGCCATTTGAGCCGCATCCAATTGGCCCCGCATTTCAAAACTTCCATTTTTGATTTCAGCGCTATCGACAGTGGTTGAGGTGCGGTCATCCTCATTGTAATTCACCAGCTTGATGGTTCCCTGCTGAACACCCTTTATTGTGCCCTTGACGGTGTATCCTTCATTTTTGCTTTGGCTTTCACTGCCCGTACATCCGGCCAAAACCAATAATGAGGAAAGAATAACCGCACTTGTTTTTTTAATTATTTTCATTTTTACGTTTTTGTTACCTGTTATTAAAATTCTTCGAACGCATGAATGACTAGGTATTCATTCGAACAATTCTGCTAATTTTTGATTGAGCGCCTCTCCTCTTAAATTTTTAGCGATGATCTTTCCCTGCGGATCTACTAATATGCTGCTGGGAATACCCATGATACCGTAGTAAGTGGAAACCTCGTTTTTCCATCCCTTCAGGTCGGACACCTGCGTCCATGGCATGTTATCATCTTTTATGGCTTTTTTCCATTTATCTCCATTGTCATCCAGGGATACCCCGATTACCGTGAAGTTTTTGTCTTTATACGTATTGTAAGCTTTCAACACATTGGGGTTTTCGGCACGACAAGGATGGCACCAACTTGCCCAAAAATCAACAAACACATACTTGCCTTCGAAATCAGAAAATCGCACCGGTTGCCCTTCCGTATTATTTTGTGTGAAGTTGAGCATGGCTTCCCCGATGGAACTGCGTTGTAATACAATGAGGCGTTTGGCTAATTGCTTGCCTGCAACAGTTTGCTGTGCTGAGGGTTCCAACAGGTCATATATCCTTTTTACGTCAGCGTAATCGCCCATGGCAGCCCTATCGGCCACTAAACTTACGCTGAATGCACTTTTGGGATGTGCAGCAATGTATTTATCGGCTCTTGCCCTTTTTTGCATTCTAAGTTCGTCCAGTTTTGCTTCCAGTGATATTTGTTCTTCTTTGCTTCCTTTACCATAACTTTCATAAAGCGGCATTTCCTGGTCGGTGACGTCTTTTAAAGATCTTTCAAAAGCCTCTGCCTCATCCTGGGTTTTAGAGCCAGTGATCTTTAATTGATCCAACGAATCAACATTCCCAGTGATTTTGATGTCGCCTTTTTCGACAAAAAATTCTACCATCCTGCTTGGAAACAAGACATAAACTTTTTCAGGCTCAGGCATTGTTACATTCCATGTAAACTTTCCATTCTTTACAGCAACCGTATCACTCTTTGAAGAATCCCCGGCGGCATAGTAGAAAACCAATGAAGGTTCCTTCAAACCTGTAATAATGCCCGAAACTTTTGTTTTTTGTGCATAGGCTACCGATGTCGATAATAAAAGGACGGTACCAAGGTTTTTTATTTTCCTTAATAACATAATTATTTTTTTTAGTGAGGAAGGGCATCCCGGTGTTTGATAATGGCTTCGTATTCGCTTTTGTTCTGCACTGCTTCAGTTTTTTTTTCGTCTTCAAAAAGAAAGGAGAAAAAATCAAACACGTTTAGCAGAAATTGTTTAAGCCTGTTGATCATAAAACGCTTTTATACCGTGAAATGAAAAATGTATTTGAAAAAAATATTGGTGTTTGTAAAGAAGGATAGGATTTTAAGGACTCAATTATTTCAGTCTCTTGCCTGCAGAGAAATCGCAACCTCCAATGCATGGGCTCCAATTGCTTACTCTCCAAAAATTTCTGCAAACTTTTTGTCCATGGCTTCGTCGTTCTCACCTCCGCCACCGTAGCGGCCAATGATCACACCATTGGGATCGATGAGGATTTTAGTTGGCAATGAATGAATGCCATAATTTTCACTGATATCATTGGTTCTATCAAAGTTCCCATTTTCATATTTCAGTCCTCTCAACACATGCTTCCATACGCCAATGCCGTCCTTTTCCACTGCTTTCTTCCAGGCTTCATGATTATTGTCATCATCGGATACGCCAATGATCTCGAGTCCTTGGCCCTTGTATTTTGAGTAAAGTGAAAGCAGGTGTGGATTGCCTTTTCTGCACGGTACACACCAGGAAGCCCAAAAATCAACCAGTACATATTTGCCTTTATAATCCGCTAAACTTAGCAGCTCGCCTCGTAGTTCGTTCGAAGCAAATACGTACGCTTTAGCGCCGGGAGAGCCCATACGCAGCCCGTCAATTTCCTTCTTCAACGCAGTGCCCAAACCGCTGCTTTTTATCTCGTCGGTAAGTTTATTATAACGGTCTTCTCCTTCCTGCAGGGTCATACCGCTAATGCTGTACCGAAGCATCGAAGCGGTAACATAAGATGCAGGATGTTTATCCATAAAATCTAATTCAATTTTTTTTATTTGCTCGTAGTAGGGATCCATGGCATCTTTGGCGTTATTGGCAGCCTCCTTCAAAGATTCCAGTGTTGCTTCATCTTTCTTTGCCTTGATCGCGTCCCGGTAAATAGCATTTGCCTTGTCATAAGCTGTAGAAAATGGCTTCAATTGTGTCATTACAGGCTCTTTGGCCTGGGCGAGTGCATCAGCTTCCACCTGTACCGGTGATCCCTTCAAAATGGCGCCAGCGCTGATGTTGTTTTTATTTAATGAAAGTTGCATATTGCCGGGAACGAGATACAATTGCGCAATTTCGTCGAAGGACATAGGCTGGCGGTTGAAGCTGACCATCGCTTGTGTGGGACCCGTCAACGCTCCGTTAAAGGAGAAGTGTCCATTTTCAATTAAAGCACTGTCCCTCTTGTATCCCATTGTTTCATCATCGGAATAGCTCAGGTAAACATAACCACCCGTTTTCCCTTTGATATTGCCAGCAATAGAAAAAGGCTTCGGTTGGGCGACAGCTATTGTCACCAATAATATGCCAGCCGAAAGCATTGTGAATTTGTTGATCATTGGACTATGTTTTTTAAATTCAATTTTTTCAAACGTAGTTGTGTATATAAGTTGGCAATTGGCAATTAGCCAGTTAATCGCCTAATGCCTCCGCCAACTTTTTATCCAGGTCCTCGCCTCTTAAATCTTTGGCAATGATTTTCCCGTCTTTGTCAAGCAGCAGGTTGGAGGGAATGGCTTTTATGCCATATAAAACTGCCGCCTCGTTATCCCAAAATTTAAGATCAGAAACCTGTGTCCATGTTAGGTTGTCTTTGTGAACAGCCCCCAGCCATGCCTCTTTCTTACCGGGCTGGTCGAGTGAGACCCCCAATACAGTGAAGCCCTTATCCTTATACTTATTGAACGTTTTGACAAGATTTGGATTTTCTGCACGACAGGGACCACACCAGCTTGCCCAAAAATCAACCAACACATATTGACCGCGAAGGCTTGACAGGGAAACGGCGTTACCCAGGGTATCCGGTTGCGTGAAATCAGGTGCTGTTTTACCAATGGCCGTTATTTTCCGCGCCTCTATGCCGGTAGCGATGGACTTACCACTACGGCTGTCTTTGTACTTTGAGGACAGGCTTGCATAGAGGTCTTCCAATTCAGGCAATTCCATACTCCTGCCAAGACCGTCCACTAAATAAACTGCTGTATAGGAGTCGGGATGGTCCTTTACGAATTTCTTCAGCCTTTCCAATTCATCTTTCTGGTTGGCATCGCTTAACTTGTAATAATCCTGCACCATTTGCTTATAGCGGCTATCGGCGGTATCTGGTTTACGATTATTTACGAAGTCTTTTCCATAAGTGTCGTAGAGCGTATTCATAACCTTCTCTTGTGCCTTGCCACTTTGCGCAGAAAAACTTTTATAGAGTGCATTTTCCTTCGAGCCGCTGACCTTTGAATCCGAAAGGTTTTCAACGTTCGCATTGATTTGAATGGTTCCGGGTTCCGTTACCATGATGGCATAAGGTGTGTAGCCCCCCTTGGTTTTCATCTCCAGTTCACTGTAAAACATATACAGGCCGGGCTCTTTATACGGAACGGTGTAGGAAAAACGCCCATCCTTTATGAACACGGAATCGTGCAGGCCCGTGCGGTTGTAGATGACGATTTTATCGCCATCAAATTTCTTATCGGCCGTGCCGGAAAATTTCACTTCCTGAGCAGATGAAGTGATTCCGCAGATCAAAAGACCAGCCGTGAGACATTTCAGTTTGCTGTGCGTAATTGCTTTCATTTAGATTATCAGTTTTAATTCGTTTACTTACTTTTTTAGATCACTTTTTCATTGTAGCCAGGCAATAGCCGGGCTATTGCGACAGTTCAAATATTTTTTCTTTCGGTGGAAGACACTGCCGCAGGTTACAGGTTTGATAATAGAGGCCTGCTTTGATTACTCCTCTTGTTTTCATTGGTGAAATTTTTACCGCTTTGTGAATGAACACAGCTTCATGTTGATAGATCAACACACCCGGATCATCTGACGAGGCTTCCGGCTCTGTCTTTTTCCACTCTCCAACTGCTTTCATATTTTCAGGCAGGTGCAGTACCTGCTCAATTGGTATATAGGGTTGCGTGGATGGTACATAAGCATAGATATGCCATCCGGGTGCCATTCTCGCTTTAACAATAACAGCCGTGCTATCTCCTTCATTCACTATTTGCACATTGAGTGATACAGGGTTCCTTTCATCGGGTTGCGGGCATGTCAGGTGATCTACCGCTTCCTTAACCTTTACATCCAGCTTCGATTGTGCACTGGCAGATAATACCGGGATCAAAATGACCAAGAAAAGGATCTTCATCAGTTATATGTATTAACCATGAACTTGTAGCCATCGGTTTCCGTGAAAAACAATTTGTTTTTGTTTTTTGAAAGCAAGTTGCTCCAGTCTTTGGCAGTTGTAAAATCTTCTGCAGTATATCTTTTCAGAACTCTTAAAGCCAGTTCCGGCTGCTCATTACGCCTGAGCATATCAATACATTTTTGAAGCAGTTTTACATCGTGATTGGAGATACCAATTTTTTTTACATCTTCATCAATTGAATAATCAAAAAACTTATTGGGATCGCAATAGATGTACGGCAGATTCTCTGTCATATATTTTTGATAGGCTGCCACGTCGGTACCAAACTTCTCTGAAAATTTTCCCATCTGTTGTTTCGAAAATTCTTCCCAGGTTGGTATTTTCTGCTGGTGGCCTAAATACTGAAGCGATGTCTCTTCGGTTGAAGTTAACTGCAAGCCAGAAGCTTTTTTCTCATCGATCCGCTTTTTCTCTTGTACATTCTGTTCGTTAAATTCTTTTAGTTCCTTCACGTATTCATCATAACTTTTTCTCGAAGCATGCCCGATCATTTCCCTAACATCATCGGTAGTAGCCATACGGTCATTGTATTTACGTGCAATGGGAGTTTTGCCATTAAATTGTTGGATGTAGGCAACCGCATTGACAAACACTTTCTTCGCTTCATCAGTCATTTGCGCCGGCGATGCACTAAAGCCCCACAGGAAGAAATTGCCATGTCTGCCAAGCGCAACTGCTCCTACATCCTTTGCACATACACCGCTGGAGATAATTTCTGCATCGGGAGATTCTGCAAACCGGTTTCCCCGTGATACCAGTCCAATCCTTACATCTTCACTATCGAGATATCCAACGTTCTGCACTCTCCACATGGGTATTTCTTTGGGAACCGTATCGCCTGTTGTATAGTGGTAAATTCCATCAGGTGTTTTTTTCATGACCATGGAAGGTGTCACCTTTTCAAGAGGTCCCTTAAAAATTGCGTGTTGTGTATTGATGTGGTGAGCATCAGCATCAAGGCAAAGACAGAGCCAGTCAAGTTTGAGTCCGATGCTTCTTCCCATTTCATCCGCCGTGCTGGCAATAAATACAACTGGCTTTGAGAAATTGTCCGGAAGGTATTTTGCAGAAATATATTTGGTCTCTCCGTCAGCTCCTTTTTCTGTTCTTGCTTCCTCCAAAGGAGTTGTCTTAAAATCGAAGATGGTCACGTCATAAGGATTCGAATCGGCGGGCTTCCAGTCGCGGCAATCGATGGTTTTTACTTCCGTAAAATAGGCACTGAGTAATTTCTTGAAGGCCGGCATCCTCACCGGGTATTCCGCAATGAATTCTTCCTTGCTCATTGAACCTGGGTAGGATCTCGAAAATTCCGGAAGCGGTTTTGATGGATCATAACCAACAAACAAAATTTTCAGTGGGCTTTTACGATGATTTTGCTGCGCATATAAAATTCCCGTAACAAGTGTTATTGCCAACAAAATAGTCAGCCTCAATTTTATATATCTCATATTCCTTGCATTTTGATATTGTTTTGAATTCAGTTATGGTTTTTCCTTCACAGCAGCATCATAATTCTTTAACGTCCGTTTATATTCGTTTAGGATTTCTTCTGTCATTGCCCCGGTCTTTGCCTTTTTTAACGCTGCTTCAGCGGTATCTACGGCTCTTGCCTCATATTGAACCGCGTTTTTGAAATCGCCACCGTTTGCATAAGCAGTAGCCAGCATATGGAAACTAAAAGGATCTTGCTGAACACCATTATTTTGATACGTTTTCGCAGCCCACAGATAGGTGGTCTTCAAAAGATTTGATTGGCGAGATACCGCATCAAGAATAGCACCGACTGCATTTTTATCTTGCTGCTGCCATTGCTTACCAAAAGCAATGGCGTCGGCCTCGCTTACCTGATTTAAGAGGGTATGAAATTTCATGCGGTCTAATGCGAACTTAAGATCAGGATGCGCTGATCTCGCTTCATTCATCAGACCGATAGCCCTCATATAGTCCTTACCCGTCAATGCTTCCTGTATTGGCTTCGTAGTATTCACCCATTCATCAACAAGTTTTTGAGACGCATCGGTGTTCTTTTCAAATTCCTGCTTATAGGCCAGCATGCTGTAACTACCGTTGAACATTTTTGTCAGCGTGGTATCCAATGCCATTGGGTCTCCGATCCATACTATTTTTCCGTTCCTGATAATAAACGTTGATGGAATACCTTCCTGCCCGGCCGCTTTCATCCATTTGTTTCCCATGTGTTGTTCGTTATTATCAATCACCAGGGAATAACCCATGTTCTGATCGTTTTCCATCACAAATTTTTCTACTATTGGTATATAAGAATTGTATGGCTTTCCTTTTTTTGTATCCTCCCATATATCTACACCAATAATGGAGATCTTTTCCTGATATTGCTTTTGCAGTTCGGTCAGGTGCGGCATTGCTGCTCTGCACGGACCGCACCAGGTAGCCCAGAATTCGAGAATGTATAACCGCGAACCCTCGAAAGAAGAAATTGGTTCCCCTTTGATCCATTTAGCGTATTTCAATTCCGGAGCAGGATCGCCAATATGAAGTGTCACTTCACCCTGTGCATTAACCCCGGCGAAAAGGATCAGGAATACAATCGAAAGGAACGCTTTTCTGTTTGATATTATCTTACCTGAAGTCGTCCCCATGGTTTCCAGCAAGGATGATGTGTAGCCGTGCAGGAATATGAAAGGGGATTTCACAAACCATGTCATATAAAAGTGATTTACCTGTTTCTATTTCGAATATCCCGGGTTCTGATCGCCTATGGCCGGGTTATATACAAATTCACTATGCGGTATTGGTAAAATATATTGGGCTTGTGTAGTGATCGTTGGTTTGATCTGTTTTACCGTATTAAAATCTAAACGTAATAAAGCCATCCATTCCTGTCCGTCTTCGGCAACAAGGCTCTTTACCGTTTCATAGTAAATCTGCAACAAAAGATCATCAGGCGTATTAGCATTATCAATGGCTGAAAAATCAGTTACCCCGGCATGTGTCATCACCTCTTTTGCAGCCATTTTTGCATCAGATAAACTTCCGCCTGACCGTACAATAGCTTCGGCCTTTAACAGATAAACTTCAGACAAACGCATGGCATAATAGGTTTCAGTAGCCGGTGTTGGCGTACCTCCCTGAGCTATATACTTGGTGAAAAAATAAGTGTCGGGAGAGTAGGCACTGTAAGGGTTGGGGCCTCCCACAAGCCAGCTGCTTCTTGGGTCATTTGCCAGTAAGTCCTTTAATGCTTTTTTGGCAACATACATGGCTGAGTGGCCTGGCCAGTATTGTGCACTACGGCTGTAATAATCCTTTTCCTGGTTGGCCTGTGGCTTCAGGCCTAAGATCACTTCACTGCTGGACAAGCCCTTAGAACGAAATATGTCTTCAGTTTTTGCTTCTAGCTGATAAGGGCTGCTTTGAATAATATCATTGGCAAGGCTCACTACTTCTGCGTAGTCAGCTGCCTCGCCCCTGCTCATCAGCACCCTCATTTTTAAGACCATGGCTGCCCACTTTGTAGCATAGTAATTGTCGTTTTCTGAAGGTGCATTGGCGATGGCATCGTCCAGGTCTGCAAGAATGAAATCATAACTCTCCTTTACCGAGCTTCTTGTTTTTGATATGTTTGTTTTGGTTGAAGCCTCATCTCGCAACAGCACGCCGTTCGGACTATTCAGCTTAAACCATTCGCCATAATAGCTCAATAGTTTAAAATGTGCGTAGGCTCTCAAAAAATGCAGTTCACCGGTCATTTCTTTTTTGCGGTTACCAGTGAAAGAATTGTCAGAGAGAGGCTCGAGGCCCTTAAGCACTCCGTTGGCTGCATTGAGCGCCTTGTACGATTCGTCCCAATAATCCGTAAGCGCTAAACCATCGTTCCTGTTCTCTTCTTCTGGAAGTGCACCAAATCCATACCCCAAGTAGCCGGCAAGCATAGCAGGAGGAATTTCATGATATTGCCAGCTTGTTTTTATGGGCGTAGCATTGGCAAAAGTGTAATAGGCTCCATTCAAGGCAATTTCAGCTGTTTTGGCGTCTGTGATAGCTACTTCAGCCACTCTCGAATTTTCGGGCAGGGCATTCAGGTCCTTTTTACAGGCCTGTTGCGTGGAGAACACGACAAAAGCCAATATATAGATGATAAGTTTTTTCATGTTTGTGCATTTAAAGATTAGAATCCGAATCTCAGTCCAACATTGTATTGTTTAATGGTAGGATAACCGCCTACATCACTATAGCCACCAATGATGCTGTAAGGATCATTCGACACCTCGGGATCAGGACCGGGATAATTGGTGATCGTGAAAAGATTGGAGGCGGAAACATACAAGGAAGCACTGCGCATTTTTAATCTGCTCAGCAGCTTTTGCGAAAATTCATAATTCAGTGTAATTGACTTGAGCTTTATGTAGGACGCATCATAGACATTGTTGCTTGCTGTGTATACCGATGCGCTTTCGCCAAGCAGAAGGCGTGGATTTTCAGAATTCGGATTTTCGGGCGACCAATGGTCCAGAATTCTTGTGCTCTTGTTAATGGCATAACCCAGGTCGTGATTTTGAATATCTGCAACATAAAGGATATCGCCACCGTAAGAAAAAGATAATAAGGCGATCAGGCTAAAATTTTTATAGTTAATGGTGTTTGTAAACCCACCATAAAACTTGGGTTCTGCATGGCCGATAATGGTGTCCTTAAAATAACCGCCCTGTGTTGGGTCCAGCAAATACGAGGGATCGCCGATGCCCAGGTATGGATAGAAGCCGTATTGTGCTAAAAGATTGGTATTTCTATAATCATCCACTTCCTTTTGGTTCTTCAAAAGGCCCAAAAACTTTCTTCCATATAAAACACCCAGTGGCTGGCCCACACGCAAAGCTGTATTGCCAAATTGCACAACGCCATTGTCCTGAACCCCCAAATCATTGGAGATAGCCAGCACCTTAGAGTGGTTTTGCGATACATTGATGGCGCCTGTCCACTGAAAATCTTTGTGACGGATAAAGTCGCCCCTCAGATCAAATTCAAATCCCCTGTTCCTTATTTTGGCAATATTGGAAATAAGGTTACTGAAGCCGGAACTGCCGGCCACTGTTGTCGTGTACAATACGCCGTCTGTCGTTTTTTCATAAAGCCCAAAGGCCGCCCGGAGCCTGGAATCGAACAAGGCTATATCCACACCTGCGTCCTTTTGCAAAGTAGTTTCCCATTTAAGGTCTTCATTGCCAAGCTGGGTAGGCACCAATGCATTGGTGCCTCCATACGAAGCAGGACCGTACAAAGTATAAAATAAATTGTCGCCAATGTTTTGTGTTCCGGTGGTCCCGGCACTGGCCCGTAACTTCAACTCATTCAGCCAGGAAACATTTTTGAGAAATTTTTCTTCCGACACACGCCAGGCAATACCTGCCGAGGGGAAATAGCCCACGCGGTTGTTTTTAGGAAACTTGGAAGAAATGTCCGTACGGCCGGTAAAAGTCAGCAAATACCTTTCCTTTAGGGCGTAGCGGGCCCGCATATAAAAACTTAACAAAGAGCTTTGACCGGAGGTGCCCGCTGGCGGTAAAGCTAAGGCAGCCGAAGACAGATTGTTCAGATACTTATCATCCGGAAAACCTTGTCCGCTGGCGGTAAAGGAATTAAAACGGCTTTTTTGCCACGACGTCCCGCCCACCAAATTGATCCGGTTGTTTTCATTGAACTGCTTATCCCATGTAAGTGTGTTTTCAAAAAATACATTCACATCCTGTGTCTGTGCCTGTGTAGCGATTCCCGGCGTGGTGCTGGTTCCGCTGCTAGCCGAAACCAAAGCTGTTGAAGGAGTGTAGTTGTCCTGATGATAATTGCTATAGTTAACAGAGACGAGTGACTTAAATTTTAGCGCTTTCAACACATCGTATTCTGCAGCCAGCGAACCCAACAGGTTAATAGTGTTGGATTTGTTAACCCCGTTGAGTAACGACAAAGGATTTTGATAGCCTTCATAACCATATCCTCCAAGGTCGGCCGGCTGGATGACATGTATGCTTCCATCGGGGTTGTATGCAGCAAGTGTAGGTGGCATATACAGAGCCTGCGTGTAAATGCCGTTGGTAATGTTGTTCTTCGTAAAACCATAATCCAGGTTAGAGATGATTCTTAACCGGCTCGTGATCTCATTATCCAGGTTGATTTTCCCCGACACCCTTTTAAAGTCGGTTCCTAAAACAGCGCCGTTCTGGCTGGTATACGCCAGGGAAGTATAGTACCGTGAGGCATTACCCCCGCCACGTACAGAAATATCAGCGTTTTGAGAAAGACCGTTGCGCAGCACCAAATCCAACCAATCGGTGTTGGCAGTGCCCAGAAAACCTGGGTCGGTCAAAATACCAGTTGCCCGTGCATCCGGTGGAAGGTTGATAGCTGCCCTTGTGTCATTAAGATTTTTTGCGCCTTCTTTCATAATGGCGATATACTGTTGCGCATTCAGTAGCTTTTCTTTGATTGGCATACTCCAGCCAGCATAATAATTTGCTTCCAGTACCGGCTTTTGATCCAACTTTCCTTTTTTGGTAGTAATAATAATCACACCATTGGCTGCCTTGGAGCCGTAAATAGCGGTAGCGGAGGCGTCCTTCAAAATATCTATACTCTCGATATCGTTGATATTTAATCCACCTAGGCTATTTAATCCCCGCGTAAAGGATCCTGAAATCGTATTGTCAGGGTTATCATTGCCAAACCGCTCTACGGGGCTTACTATTTCTGCTGCACTTTGCAGATACCTGTTTTGAATTTGCACCGGTATGCCATCAATAATATATAAAGGATCATTGCCACCTAAAAGCGATGTTCCGCCTCGAATACGAATCTTGGCCATTCCTCCCGGCGATCCGTCCGATTGAACGACCTGTACGCCTGGCGCTTTACCGGCCAGTGCCTGGTCAATACTTACAAAAGGAGCGTTTTTTATTTCTTCTACATTCACAGATGAAACAGAACCCGTCAGGTCTTTTCTTCTGACAGAGCCATAACCCACAACTACCATGTTGTTCATCTCTGAAACATCCAGCTGCATCGCAATATTGATAGCTGCCTGGCCGGAAGTAACCTTAAATTGACGTGATTTATAGCCCACGAAAGTAAATTCCAACACATCGCCAACAGAAGCTTTTAATGAAAAATTACCGGCGCCGTCTGTAGCAGTGCCCTGGCTGGTGTTCTTGTTCTGCACCGAAACGTCCTGCAAAGGTTTGCCCTTTTCATCGGTTACTTTTCCTTTTACATCAAAAAATAATGGAACCTCGTTTTGAGGAGCTGTTACTTTAACCTTTTCCCTTACCACAATGATTTTATCTACGATCCGGTAATCCAATGGCTGATCGGTAAAAAGCTGATCCAGAACGCCGGACAAGGGAGCATTCTTTACAGTGATGCTCACTTCATGGGCCTTATCCAACAAGTTTGAGTTGTAAAAAAACTGATACCCGGTCTGCCGCCTGATTTCTTTGAATACCTTCTTAAGCGAACTGTTTTGCTCAGATAGTGTCACTTGCTGGGCATTACTTTTAGCGCTAACCTGCAGACAGGCAATAAGCAATAAAACAGCCGTCAATTTCATAATCAGCAGTGTTTTCACCAGTAAACGCCTTTTGTGGAAAATGCGTTTCCCTTGTGCAGTAAATTGCATAGTTTTGTGTTGTTTGGGTTAATGAATAGCAGTCTCCAATTGTTACACAGCAACTCAAATTATTGGCAGGAGCGTTGCAACCGCTCCTGTTTTTTTTGAGTGCAGTTCCTTTATAATTATTTTTTCTTTTTTACTGTGGCAATACGGTGATGACCTTTCCCTGTACACTAAATTTGATGTTGCTGTACTCCAACACTTTCAATACCTCCGACAAATTATTATCCCTGCTGATGCTTCCGTTAAACCGGTCTTGCGGAACCGTACCCTGGTACATTACTTCCACGTCGTACCACCGTTCCAGTTGTTTCATAATGGTTTCTAAGGGAGTATTGTTGAAAACGAATAATCCGTTCTTCCAGGCTGTCACTTCTTCTGTATCTACGTCATAATCCACTTTAATACTTTGCTGTCCGCCTTGAACAACCGCTTGTTGTCCGGGATTTAAATAAACAAGTTGATCATTCTTCTTTACCCTTACCCTTCCTTGAAGCAGCGTCACTTTTAATGAAGGTTCATCCGTATAACCGTTCACATTAAAATGCGTGCCTAGTACCTGCACCTCAGCGTCCCCTCTTTGAACTACAAAAGGTTGTTGCTCATTATGCGCCACTTCAAAATAACCTTCGCCGGTCAATTCTACCTTTCTCTGTTTCCCGGCAAAAGCTGTGGGAAAACGTAATGAGCTTTCGGCGTTAAGCCACACCCTGCTACCATCTGCCAATACTATTTGATATTGTCCGCCCCGTGGCGTGGTAATCGTGTTGTACAAAACTTCCGTTGCAGCACCATCCTGCTTGTTATAGGCCAATTGGCCGTTTAGTTTAACAACTGTTACGTTACCCTGTCTGGTAACGGCACCATTGCCTGCTGTATCCAAAACCACTTTGGTACCATTGCCCAGTGTCAGGATCGCTTTGTCGCCCCCAGGTGCTACATCCTGCGCAGCAGTTGTAACAGCTGTTGCATTACCCACTCTTGATGACTGACGAGAATACATCCATAAACCGCTGGCTATTAAGACCAATACCACTGCCGCTGCCACCCATTTATATATCGGTCTGACCCTTGCCCGTATATTATAAACAGGGGTTTTTTTACCATTTCCGTTGATAATGTTTAATGCATTACTCAAAGAGCCGTCTATCTTTTCATCTTCCGGCCACGATTCTTTAAAAGCAATGGCTGTGAGTAGCGTTCTTGCCTTTTCTGCAGCTTCCTTTTTCCCGGGATGAGCCGCGAAAAAGTCCTGCCAGAAGCGATCACGTTCTTCAGTAGGGTAAAGTATCCAATCCTGAAATAAAGGGTGATTAATAAAATCCTGCTCGTTAAAATCTTTAAAATCGTTCCCGGTTATCATGGTCATTAATAATTTAGAGTAAGAAGTTTTGCCATTTACCCCATGCTCTTAAAAAAATATTTTAAAAAGGGTTTAATAACCCGATGCTACTGCAGAAGGAATAAAAGAACACCGGAAGAATAAGGCTTTCTTTTAGCTGGGCTAAAGCCCTCGCCATAACCTTGTAGGTAGCCTTGGTAGTGATATTCAAAACGGACGCTACCTCCTCATATGACAGTCCTTCGTAAAAACGCAAAAAAACAGCTTCCCGCTGGCGGGCTGTTAGTGTGGCCAAGGCTTTCTCCAGTTGGTCTTTCGTGGCAGCTTCTGTCTCTCTGGCAATCATCATTTGATCAGCTGCAAATGCCGGCTCATCATGGGCGAATTCATCTGATGCAAGCCGTTGTTGTTGTTTTAATTTTCCCAAAAGGATATGGCGGAAAGCCGTGTAAAAATAGGTGCCGGGAAATTGGATGGAAGCAAGAGTATGTCTTTTGTCCCAGATGGTCAGCAAAGTTTCCTGCACCGAATCCTCTATAAGGTCTTCATTACGGGTGAACTTCATGCCATAATTGTAAAACCGCCTGTAATAAAAGCGGTACACCTCAGCATAGGCCTGCTGGTCGCCTTCGGCAATCTGTGTCCATTTTTGTTTTTCTACCTGCAATCAAGTGGCTTTAATGGTGGATGAAGTTAGGAGATAAAATCAGAGGATTTAAAAAAAGACAAAAAGACATACAGTGTATTGTCAAAAACTGTTTCCTCCACCTTTACCATAAATACCATATGGGGCCTCATCCATATGGTTATCTTCAAAATTTCCAACTAATCGGTTTTATTTTCTTTCTAATAGCATTGTAATTTGGCTATTTATCGCCTAGCTTCTGTTTAACTAAAATGTTTTTACTCCGGACCAAGCAAATTCCGATAACAAAAAGTTCGAACTGCGGCTAGTGCCGGGCACAAGTAAAAGCTCTGAAGTTTCAGGGCTTTTTTTATTTATTCGATTCTTAAGCAACGTACGTACTAATCACTAAGCCAACTGTTAAAACAAAGAGTCGCTTGCTTATGTGTTAAGCTGTGTATTTTTATAATTACAATATCTAAAATGGATCTCTTAACCATCATTACCATACTTATAATTATCAGCGCAGCGTTTTCTTATTTGAATGAACGTTTTATTAAGCTTCCTTCCACCATCGGTGTTGTTACTATTTCGGTTACAGTTTCCCTGCTCATATTGATCGCCGGAAAAACCAACAGTGGCTTAAGTAAGATGATAATAACACTTGCACATAGTATTGACTTTACAAAAGTGTTGCTGGACGTGATGCTTGGCTTTTTACTTTTTGCAAGTGCTCTTCACTTCGATTATCAAAAGCTTAAAGAAAACAAACTTCCTGTTTTCATTTTAAGCACCCTCGGTGTTGTTGTTTCAACTGCTGTATATGGCTTATTATTTTATTTGATCTCGAAAATTTTACATTTCGATATTTCCTTGGCATATTGTTTTTTATTTGGAGCACTGATTTCTCCTACCGATCCTGTTGCAGTGGCTTCCATTCTTAAACAGTCGAAAATTCCTCCAAGGCTTCATACCATTATTTCCGGCGAATCATTATTCAACGACGGATTGGGGTTGGTGCTTTTTGTTATCTTACTTGAAATCGTTAATCAGCCTGGTGCCGACTTCTCTCTGCTTGCTATACTTCAACTATTTGGACAAGAGGTGTTAGGAGGAATAGCAATTGGGTTAATTATGGGTTACGTTGGCTATCGGATGATGAGGTCAATCCACAACTACCAAACCATTTTCCTTTTATCCATTGCAGTTGTACTAGGCGTCTCGGTTATTGCAGGGAAATTTCATGCATCTATTCCCTTATCTGCCGTTACTGCAGGCTTAATTATCGGTAATAAAAAGCTTGATAAAAGAAATTTTACTAACCAGTTTTTAGCACGCATCTGGCAATTACTTGATGAAGTTTTGAATACCATTCTCTTTGTAATGATTGGTCTTCAATTGGCGGCTATGCCGTTCTTAAACAATTACTGGCAAACGGGCCTTCTGTGTATTATTGCGGTTCTAATAGCAAGGGCAATAAGCGTCACACTGCCTGCAATATTTTTATTGCGAAGACTTAGCCTTGGTAATGTATCCATACTTACATGGGCGGGATTGCGTGGCGGCATATCGATAGCAATGGCTTTGTCTTTGCCCGGCTCTGCTGCTAAAGAAATTGTTCTTTCAAGCTGCTATATAGTGGTAATCTTTTCTATAATTGTTCAGGGCCTTACATTGAATAAAGTGGTAGAAAAAACAACCGGATAAAATGCTGAAATAAATTGTGCAAATTAATTTTTGAAACCGGGTGTTCTTATTAGCATCTCTTCTTATAATTTATCTCCCGGCACTTCAAACAATTCAAACTATGGGAACGCTGCACCTGGTTTTTAAATCATTCCTTTAAGGCACGATTTTTAAGTTTCTTTAGTCAAAGCAAATCTCCATACGCAGGATGAATATTCAAAAATTTTACGAACAGGCTTATCAATGGGTTGTTACGGTCGGGCCAAGAATTGTCATTGCTATCATTGTTTTATTCCTGGGGCTCTGGCTCATCCGCATTACAAAAAAGTGGTTGAATCATCATTTACTCAAAAAAGAAGTCAATACATCAGTTCGTCCCTTTCTTATTAATTTATTTGTAACGGCCATGCAAATCATTTTACTGCTTATGTTTATGCAGATAGTGGGTTTGCGCATGACTATTTTAACAGCTCTTGTAGGCGCTTTTGGTGTGGCTGCGGGCTTAGCGTTATCGGGCACTTTACAAAATTTTACCAGCGGCATTTTAATTCTTTTTCTGAAACCATTTCGTGTTGGAGAAAACATTATAGCACAAGGACAGGAAGGCACAGTTAACAGCATCCAGATTTTTTTTACCGTACTTACCACTTTTGATAATAAAACTGTAATTATTCCCAACAGCAAGCTTTCCAATGAAGTAATTGTGAACCTTAGCAGGGAAGGCAAAAGAAGAATGGATATAGAATTAAAATTTGGCTTTGGTGTTTCTTTCGACCAGGCTAAAGCTGCTATTGAAAAAAGCATTGATTCGATTGAAAAATTTTTGCAGGTTCCCAAGCACAGGATTGGTGTTTCCTCGGTTGAGCCGGATGGTTACAAACTTTTGATTAATGTGTGGGGGCCAGCCCATGGCTTCCAGGATCTAAAACTACTATTCAACCAAAAAATACTGGAAGATTTGAAACTGGCAGGAATAAAGCCTGGCTCCTGAACATTTATTGACAAAAATCATCTTCACAATCCATTTTCAAAAACGTTAAGCTACTTGGAATGAAGGCATTCTAACCTACCTTTGCGGCCTTATAAAAGGAATTTAAACTATGAGCCTTTTCGATGCCCAATCTAAAGAATTTCAGTCCCGTCATATCGGCCCCAATGAAAGCCAAACAAGGGAAATGCTGAAAACTATAGGAGTGAATAGTCTTGATGAATTAGTTGACAGAACCGTTCCCCCTGCCATTCGCATGCAGCACAGCTTACACCTGCCACAAGCTATGAGTGAAGCCGAATATCTCAATCACATTAAAGAAGTTTCTTTAAAAAACAAGGTCTTTAAAAATTATATAGGCCAGGGTTATTACGATACTATCACGCCAAGCGTTATTCTCCGTAATATTTTCGAAAACCCGGCCTGGTACACACAATACACGCCTTACCAGGCAGAAATTTCGCAAGGCCGCCTGGAAAGCCTGCTGAATTTTCAAACCGTTGTTAGCGATCTCACAGCACTTCCATTGGCCAATGCTTCTTTGCTGGATGAAGCAACCGCAGCTGCAGAAGCCATGACTATGTTTTTTAATACGCTGAACAAAGACATCCATCATATTCAACGACCCAAATTTTTTGTTGACCAGGAAACTTTTCCGCAAACAAAAGATGTGGTTATTACAAGAGCTATTCCTGTTGGCATCGAAGTGGTTTTTGGCGATTATAAAAAAGCACAGATAGACGAAACTTATTTCGGCGCTTTGATA
>JBQCJM010000344.1:0-28020 GCA_051952715.1 Flavisolibacter sp. | reverse complement strand
AGCAACAGGAGGCGTGCAACTTATAGTTGCAGTTGTGCAGCCTGTACTTTCGGCGTTAGTGCCTGCCTGAAAACCTGCCCTTAAAATACCACCGCTGTAAAGGGGATAAGTAAGAGAAGAAATGGTCCATGTGGAAGTACCTGTAGTTGTTATATTAAAGCTACCTTCCAACACATCATCTAAATAAAGCCTGACAGTACCGGTTGATGCGGTAGTGATGTTTCCGGAAACGCTTGTGCTGGTTTCTGATAGGCTGCTTGTAATAGTTGGACACGTAGTAGTTGGTGCAACAACCGAAGCACTTGCTGAAGCAGCACTGGCGGTGGCGCAACCCGATGAAGAGCTGACAGTGGCTGTGTATGTTTCGCCTGCTCCAAGTGTTAACCCGCTTACTGTCCATATACCGCTGCTGTTGGCGGTGGTAGTCCAGCTGGCTGTTGTTGGACTTGTCCTGTTCAATGTTATACTGGCATTAGCAGTTGCCGTGCCGCTTATAGATGTAGCGGTTGAAAGTAATTTTCCGTTTGCATCTGTCGAAATAACAGGCGGCTGGTTATAACAATTAACCGTAAAAGCATTTGAAACAGTCATACAAGTGGTGCCTGATACCTGCGCATAAACTTTCAATACATCACCTGCTTTGAGAACAAGGTTAACGAAAGAAAAACTGGTTCCGGTTGCAGTTACTGCACTGGTATATTTATCGTTTATAAACAGGCGTAATAGTTGTCCGCTTGTAGCGCCGGTACCATTTATGGTAGTTTGAAAAGGATAAATGGGTGTAGTTAAGTTAAGTGTGTTGGTAGAAATGTAACTCCAGCTATTTTGACTTGCACCGCTTATACATAAAAATGTTGGTGCAGACAAACAACCATTATTGCTGGCTATTATCATGTAAGTTCCCTGAGCCAAGATTCCATTTTGCCCCTGGCAGGCATTGCCCGATTGCGGGTTGGATCCAAAATAATTAAAATCCCTATCGGCAGCATTATTTGTATAAAGAAGATTAGTGGTTAAAGCTGTGGCAGTAGGAGAAGCATTTGCTGTTGTCACAGAGTAAATCAAAACAGTTGTTCCCAATGCTGTTTTTCCTGTAATGCCTTTCGTTGAAGCACAGGTAATGGTTGGTGCGACCGGGTAAGAAGAGCATCCTGCTGTTATGTTGTTCGATTGCAAACATTGTGATTCTCCTGTGGCTTGTGCCTTTGCATAAAAAATATCGCCGGTAGCAACTGTAGACACAGTGATGGTCCATGTCCCTCCCGATGTAACAGATGTTGTTCCGGCGGCACTTCCGTTTTGGTATAACGTAATGGTCGCTGTATTGGGTTTTGATACATCCATTTTTGTCCATGTGCCGGTAACAGAAACCGAAGATCCAAAATTAATTGGCGCATTTAACACAGGTGCAGCAGTGCAATTGGCGCCTACACCAGCCCCGCCGCTGCTGATGCTTGCAATGCTGATAGAAGGTTGTGTATTAACAACCGTTTGCCAGCCGCCGGACGTTGTAGTATTTGCATCATCAACACCATAAATATCGGAACGGCTGCCCTGCAACGCCGAATTAGGCGAAGTAACTGTAGTAGCGGCCATTCTTAGTAAAGCTGGGTTGCCAATAGCCGACAAGGGAACAAACCAATCGTAAAAATAATCGGGATTGTTGCCATCGGTTGAAAGCGCCACGGAAATCTGTGAATTACTATTTAATGAATAAGTGTTAGTTGGGGTACCAGGGCTGATATTGCCATCTACCTTATAAACAGCTATCTGGAAATTTGTTTGGAAAACCACTTCATATTCAAAACCCGGGTTTCCATTGCCGGTATTGGTCGGCGCTACATAATTTGGATCGGCATAAGCGCCATTGTTTCCCATTTTATTATCTGTATCAATAAGTACACTATATCCTTTTGAACCGCTGATAATGCCGCCGATACGTAAACGAAAGAAAATATTAGTACCATCGCTACAAACATAAAAGCCGCTGTTGTCAACAGTCTTTACAATATCGGTAAAGCCACCCGACGGACCGGTAGCCAGATCGCCGGTAGGTTCTGTTATGGCAGGTGGAACTATTTTATAAGGTATCTCGCTTTCACCAATATCATTGGTGGTAAAGCCAGCAGTGGTTTGAGAACTGTAACCATTACCATCAGGATTTAAAGTAGTGGTACCGGCAGGCAGTGGACGCACAATCAATCCGGGAGACTGAGAAAAAGCAATGGCGGGGAACAAAAAGAATAAGCACACAAGAAGTGAGTAAACGATCTTCATAGCAATTAGATTTGGCAGCTTCGGTGTGAAAGAAAGAAAAACCCGGTTTTGATTTTAAATAATACTTTAAACCTTTAGTTCTTTACGGTGAAAGCATTATTTCATACGACAAAAAAAGCGGCTACCAGAGCCGCTTTTACAATAAAAAGAAGTAATTATTTGTATTGAGGAATCAGCCCTTTTGCTAATTCCACCATCTTTTGGATACCATCTTCCGGCAAAGCACCTTTTTTGAAAGCAGCCAAAACATCCGGCAATTTGTTTTCCATTTCCATTAAGAAATGTTCCTGGAAATCGTTGACTTTTCTTACCGCTACATCACGCAACAAACCTTGCGTACCGAGGTAGATGATCGCCACCTGTTTTTCTACGGGCATAGGCGAATATTGTGGTTGCTTCAAAATCTCCACGTTGCGGGCACCTTTATCCAATACCAGTTTTGTAGCTGCATCAAGGTCGCCACCAAATTTGGAGAATGCTTCCATCTCACGGTATAAAGCCTGGTCAAGCTTTAACGTACCGGCCACTTTCTTCATGGATTTTGTCTGGGCATTACCACCGACACGGCTTACAGAAATACCCACGTTGATAGCAGGGCGAATGCCGGCGTTGAACAAGTTTGTTTCCAAAAATATTTGTCCGTCAGTAATGGAGATCACGTTGGTTGGAATATAGGCAGATACGTCACCAGCCTGTGTTTCAATAATAGGCAATGCTGTTAACGAACCACCACCTTTTACCAAATGACGAATAGACTCGGGCAAATCGTTCATTTGCCTGGCTACCGCATCATTGGCAATAACCTTTGCAGCTCTTTCCAGCAAGCGGCTATGCAAATAGAATACATCACCAGGGTAAGCTTCACGGCCTGGAGGACGGCGCAGTAACAAAGAAACTTCACGATATGCTACGGCCTGTTTGGAAAGATCGTCGTAAATAATTAATGCCGGTCTTCCGGTATCACGGAAGAATTCACCAATGGCTGCACCTGCAAACGGAGCGTAGAACTGCAGCGGAGCAGGATCAGATGCAGAAGCGGCAACAATGATGGTATAATCCATAGCGCCAGCATCCTGCAAGGTTTTCATTACGCCTGCAATAGTAGATGCTTTTTGCCCGATAGCTACATAGATACAATATACAGGCTTACCTGCATCATAAAACTCCTTTTGATTGATAATGGTATCAATACAAATGGCGGACTTACCAGTTTGACGGTCGCCAATTACCAATTCACGCTGGCCGCGGCCAATAGGTATCATGGCATCAATGGCCTTGATACCGGTTTGCAATGGTTCTTTTACGGGCTCACGATAAATTACACCCGGCGCTTTACGCTCCAAAGGCATTTCATAACGTTCGCCTGTGATAGGCCCTTTGCCATCAATAGGTTCGCCCAAAGTGTTTACCACACGGCCAACCATTCCTTCACCTACTTTAATAGAAGCAATTTGTCCGGTACGGCGCACTTTAGAACCTTCGTTCAGTGTTCCCATTTCTCCCATCAATACCGCACCTACGTTATCTTCTTCCAGGTTTAGGGCAATACCCTGAACACCGTTTTCAAATTCAACCAGTTCACCGGCACGGACGTTACCAAGGCCGTAAACACGGGCAATACCATCTCCAATCTGTAATACGGTACCTACTTCTTCCAAATCAGCGCCGGCATTAAACCCGCTCAACTGCTGGCGAAGTATAGCACTTATTTCATCTGGCTTTATTTCTGGCATAAAAAAAGTTTAAATGTTACTCAAAAACCTATGCTTGTTTTTGGGCTGCAAAAGTAGGTCAATATAGGTTTATAACAAAAAGCATAGAAAGAATTCTGTCCTTATAAATTGAAAAAATAACGGCTTATTGTATTATTAATTGGGTTGTGATATTTCTATCCTAAAAATAAAGGGATTCAGGGTATTAATTAAAGCTCTTTTGATATTCGTGCAAATAAAAACCCGGACAATTCACTGTCCGGGTTTTGCCAATAATATTTTACTCTTATCTCACTTTATAAATGAAGTCGTTGCTTTCAAAATTTTTGGATATTTCCTTCAGATCGTAAGCAATGCTTGCATCAACCAGTTTATCGCCAGCCTGTAAAACAAAACCACCAATGATAGCAGGATCAATGATTGTTTCGAGTTCAATGTTCTGCATGTCACTTGTCTTCTTTACCTGCGCTACAATACTGTTCTTTACTTCGTCGCTTATGGCCGTAGCCGTAGTAAGCTTCACTGTGTGAATTCCTTTTTTATTCTTGTACTGTTGAATAAAGGCGGTAGCTATCTCCGGCAACTCACCTTCACGGCCTTTACTCACCAGTAATTTTGTAAAAGCGGCGGTCAACTCACCAATTTTACCGGCAGTAACTGCATCAATAATGCTTTGCTTTTTATCGGCAGCAATAATGGGGCTACGCAATATATTTAAAAACTCACGGCTGCTATTTGTCAGTTGCTGAAGATAAAGCATGTCACTATTGGCTTGTTCCGGCTGTCCTTTTTCAACAGCCAGGTCAAGCAGCGACTTTGCATACCTTGATGCTAAACGTGGATTAGGCATTTGTTTAAAAGTTTCAAGGTTCAAGAGGCAAGATACAAGTTTGAGACTTGCACACTGTTGCTTGCACCTTTGGTCTTAACTTAGGTTTACTTCGTTTACCAGGTCCTTAATGTGTGCTTCCTGTGCGCCGGGTGCACTTAGCTCCTTGCGCAACACTTTTTCTGTTACTTCTACCACCAGTTTACCTACCTGATTTTTTACTTCGGTAAGCGCTGCCATTTTTTGCGCATTGATTTGCTGTTGGGCATCAACAATAATTTTGTTGGCCTCAACCTTAGCCTGCTCTTTCGCTTCGTTAATAATGCGGTCTTTTGTTTCTCTTGCTTCTTTCAGCATAGCGCCTCTTTCTTCGCGGGCCTTTGCCATTAGGTCTTCGTTCTCGCTTTTCAACTGCGCCATTTCTTTTTTCACCTTTTCAGCGGATTCTAAAGCATCAGCAATTGTTTTCTCTCTTTGATTTAAAGAAGAAAGAATAGGCTTCCAGGCAAATTTTTTCAGAATCAGAAAAAATACAAGAAAGGCTATCAGTGTCCAAAAGATTAACCCAATACCAGGTAATAAAAGTTGCATATCGTTAATTCTAAATTTTAATATCTGAATTCCAAACCAGAATTTAGGGATTACTGCATCCGCCGCCCTGTGCTTAAGATGCAGTAATGTTTTTGTGCTGCTGTATTATTATTTCAATACAGCCAGGATACCTGCGATAACTGCGAAAAGGGCAACACCCTCAACGAATGCAGCAGTCAGGATCATGTTTGCACGAATGTCGTTAGCTGCTTCTGGCTGGCGGGCAATAGATTCTACTGCACCACGGCCAATTTGACCGATACCGATACCGGCACCGATAGCTGCTAAACCGGCGCCGATTGCACCACCTAAGTGAGACAAAGAAGCTGGTCCGATTTCCAACAAAGTGTTCATTAAAGACATACTGTTTGTTTTTTGTTTATGATAAAAAAAATTATAAAGCAAATTCCTTTTCCGCCCCGTTATGTGTAGGGTGCGGATCGTGTGGGTGATCTGGCGTATGCCCTGTTTCAAAAGCCTGGCCGATAAATACCGCTGTAAGATTGGTAAAGATGAAAGCCTGGATAAAGGCTACCAGCAATTCGATCAGGTAAATAAAAATGGCAAAAGCTAATGATACAGGCGAGAAACCTACACCTGCCACGGTGTTCATAGCGCCGAAAATAAAGATCAGCGAAATGAAACAGATAATAACAATGTGGCCCGCCACCATGTTGGCAAAAAGACGGATCATTAAGGCCATAGGCTTAATAAATATACCGGCAAACTCCACAGGGATCAGGATGATCTTAACAAAAAGAGGTACGCCTGGAGGCCAGAAGATGTGGAGCCAAAAGTGACCATTGGTACTCAATAAAATCACCAACATAGAAATGGCTGCCAGCACCATAGTAAAGGCTATGTTGCCGGTCACATTGGCCGAACCGGGGATAAAACCCACCAGTGTATTGATCAAAATAAAGAAAAATATAGTAAGCAGGTAAGGCATGTACTTATGGTACTTTCGTCCCAGGTTGGGCTTGCCTACTTCATCTCTTATAAAAACGATAACCGATTCAATGGCATTTTGAAAACCTGTAGGCGCTTTGTTACCATTATTGCGGTACACCTTTGCCACGTTGAGCAGCAGCACAGCCAAAAGAATAGCAGCTAAAAACATTTGTACCACGTTGCGGGTAAGCGACAGGTCGTAAACTTTTACGCTTTCATCAACGGTTCCATCTGCTGTTACCGGTACTATTGTGCCTTCTTCTAATTTATAGCCTTTGTAAATAGTATGGCCATGTTCTAAATTAGACGACATGAAAACATCAAGACCGCGTTGAGGAGAATATAAGATAACAGGCAAAGGAATACTGATGGCATGGCCATTGATCTCTGCAAAATGATATTCATGGTTGTCCATGATATGTTCCATAATCACCTTAGCGGCGTCCATCTTTTCCACATGTTCGCCTTCCTCTGGAACACCATGTTGGTCCTGTGCTATTAAAGGCTGAGAAAAAGTAAGGGCTAAAACGCTGAAAGCCGCTACCAGTAAGCATTTGACACGTTCAATGCGCATAACTACCCGAAATTTGGCGCAAAGATAAGGTTGAAAAGCTAAAAACAATAAGGAATAGAGCTTGTAAAAAAGAAAGAGCGGCTTTATAACCACTCTTACCATTTTTTTAGGATTAATTGATTTTCCAATACCTGATGTCCTGCGAGTCGGTGCCATCAGTAATTTTGATAAGTCCTACATCTTTAGCATAATAGTAAGTAAGGGGCATCAGGCTTATATCTTGAAAATTACCCCCTTGTCCCGCCTGTATGCTTAGTTCTATTTTATAAACATTGGTGAAGCTTTTACCATTGACGGTAATTGAGGCATTAGCATCCATAACGGCATTTTTAAACCGGATAGTGATTGGCTGCGTTAGCAAAGTAGCCTGGTGATCTGAATTAAAAACGTCGCCTGTCGTAAGCGCATCTTTCAAAAACAGAACATCGAACCCCGGTTGGGCAGCAGTAATGCCAATTGCGCCAAGACCTGCAGTATCCTGGTACTGGTAATAAAAGCCTGTTGCATTGTCTTTTCTATAAAACGATGTGTCAAGGGGACCAAAATCATCGCTTGTTATAAGTCTTTGATAAGTGTTTCCCAGGAAGGTGCCTGTTCCACTCACAAGTGTTTTTATTGTGTCTGATCCGGCGCCATCGTCATAGCTCCACCAGTTATCGGCTGTTAAAGGGAAATATACACCAGACGAAGCGGGTGGCGGCGTGGTGCCAGCCGGCAAAACGTTCACTACTATAGAACAAAAACTGCTATCGAAAAAAACCATGAAGGCATCATTGCCTTCTGCAGCAGGTGTACCCGTGCCTCTAAGTCGCACTACATTAATACCGGTATCGCTGAAATTGCCCTGCCCTTTGAAAGAATATCCATTTACAGTATCGGTAAAAATGGAAAAGTAACCCGGTTTATCTATATTGAGCGTAACCTCAATATAGTTGCTGTCAACTAAAGCCTGGCTTGCTATGTAATTACCATTTGTGTTCTTTGGAAGGCAATCGCCTGCATTATCCTGTAAAGAACCTTGTGCAGGATCGCCTAACTCAAGACTTTTTTCTTTTTGGCAGGCAGAAAAAAAGAACAGCATTCCGGTAAGGGCAAGAATAGTGTAGCGCATAACCAGCCAGCAAATTTTTACCTAATCTACAATTAAATTTTGACAGGCATTGACATGAAGCCCGCACGAATAATTAAAGATCCGACGCAGCCCGTTTCTCTTCATTGATTCTTTTGATCTTTTCTAATTCGGTTGTATCCATTGGATCCAGCGGCCTTCCATTTGTTGGCAAGCAAATGATTAATATGAAAAAAGTGCACCTAAACATTATGGATGGTAAATGTTGGCGCCACTTGTAAACATCCTTCAAAGATTCACTTACTGCTTTTAAAGAAGTTTGAATGTCCAGTTTTATACCATTGCCCAGAGGAAAATTTATCAAAGCGGAAACAAATTGCATTGTTTCAATAGACTCATAATCACCCATTCCAAATCTGCATAAGCCTGGCGAAATCTTTTCCGGTTTTCTCTCGTATCATCAATATATAAATCTACATCGCCGGTATAACGTTGAAAACCGTGAAAATTTGTGGCAAAACTTCCAACTAAAATATAGCGAACACCGCATTTATTTAAAGATTGCCATAAACCAATAAAAGCTGTATCAAAAAGATCCATGCTTTATTTTTTATGCTCAATACACCTTTGCTTAAAACTTTGCTGGAGTTTCATTAACTGCATCAGAAAAGAAATTTTTTCATCTGTTCTGTTTATAGCTTCTATCAGGCGCATTCGCTCCTGCTCTTCCTGAGAAGCATAAAATCGCGGACCTCTTTCTTCAACCTTAGAATTGATATGAGTTTCTTTATAATTCATGCTATACCACTACAGCATTTTTTTCAAACTGCATTTGATGCAATTTCGCATAAAAGCCGCCCTTTGTCAATAGTTCGGCATGTGTACCGGCTTCTTTAATTTCTCCTTTGTCCAGCACAATGATTTGATCAGCTCTTTGTATGGTAGAAAGGCGATGCGCTATTACAATAGAAGTTCTGCCGGCAATTAAAGTGTTAATGGCTTTTTCGATCATCTGTTCACTTTCTGTATCTACCGAGGATGTAGCTTCATCTAATATTAAAACAGAAGGATTATACAACAATGCCCTAATAAAAGAAAGCAATTGCCGCTGCCCTACGGAAAGCGTAGCCCCTCTCTCCATTACGTTAAAATCGTAACCACCCGGCAATTGTAAAATAAACTCGTGCATGCCTATCAGTTTGGCAGCCTCCACCACTTTTTCTTTTGAAATATCTGGATTGAGCAAAGTGATGTTGTCCATCACAGAACCGGAAAATAAAAATACATCCTGCAGCACCACGCCAATGCTTTTCCTAAGTGCATCCAATTGGTAATCTTCAACTGCTACATCATCAATTTTTATGCGGCCCCGGTTCACTTCATACAACCTGTTTAATAAACTGATGATGGTTGTTTTTCCACTGCCGGTATGCCCTACAATAGCAACAGTTTGTCCCGGCTGCACTGTAAATGAAATGTCTTTCAGCACAGGATGTTTTTCATCGTAGCCAAAATACACGTGGTCGAATTCCACCTTCCCGTTAATCACAGGCGGCGCACAGCGGCCTTCCTGTTTCATCACATCATTGTTGTCCAGCACTTTAAAAACTCTTTCACTGGCGATCATGCCCATTTGCAGTACATTGAACTTATCAGCAATTACACGAAGCGGACGAAAAATGAGATTAAGATAAAGAATGAAAGCAGTTACTTTTCCATACTGACTTACTTGCAACGACAAAGCTTCTTTGGCAGTGAACCAAACAATTAAGCCCATAGAAAGTGCCAGCACAATTTCTACAATAGGAAAGAAAACAGAATAAGCAAATATGGCTTTGATATTAGCATTGCGGTGTTCAGCATTAATCGTTTTAAATTTATCAGATTCCCTCCTTTCTGCTGCAAAAGCCTGCACAATGTACATACCTGTGATGTGTTCCTGCACAAAAGCATTAAGATTAGAAACTGCATTACGCACCCGGTGAAACGATTTGTTGACACTTTCTTTAAAATAATAAGTGGCGACAATAATGATTGGAAAAGGGATAAGACAAACTAATGTTAGTTGCCAGTCGGTCCAGAACATAATGCCCAATACACATAAAATAGAAAGCAGATCAGCGATAATTGGAATTAAGCCATCAGAAAAAATATCGTTGATGCGTTCAATATCATCTACGGTTCTTGTGGTCAAGGTTCCAATAGGCGTACGGTCGAACTGGCGCAGGTTCAGGTGTATTACTTTTTTAAAAACCTTTATCCGTATGTCTTTCACTACGGCTTGCCCCATCCATGCAGTGATGTAAGAAAAGTAAAAACGCAGGCCCGTTTCTAAAAGCAAAAAACCAATTTGGATAATGGTAATGTAAATGACCCAATCGTAGTTTTTGCCGGCTATATATTTATCAACTGTGTATTGAATCAAATAAGGACGAATAGGCGTAAAAGCGGCCAACACAACAGCCAGCACAATTGACCAGATAAATATCTTTCTATATGGCCTTGTAAATTGCAAAACCCTTTTTAAAAGGGCTGTATCAAAAGTTTTTTTTGCAGTACTCAAAACAAAAGTCAAAGTTTAAATTCAAAAATCGTAAAACGGCGAGTAACGAAACTAAACGGTAAGCAGTTTTTTCTTTCCAGTCTTTTCCTACCATAGGCTGTTTAATTATTGATTATTTGGATAGATTATTGCTGAGTCATTCACAATTTCTTCCAATAATTGATAATCTGTAATTAATAACCCAAAAAGAATGATTGCAGTTTAAGCCGCTCGCTACTCCCTACCCCTCACTGGCCATCTCCTTATTCCTCGTCTCCTTCTTCGCCCATGGCAATTTTATAGGCTTTTATAAATATGGCGCCAAGGTTTTTATAAGGCGGAATATAATCATCAAAGCCGTCAACCTTTCCGGCTTTAGCCCTGAACTCGGTCCAGAAAGGCATCCAGTCAATATTAGAACCGGTACGCAACTTTTCGTTCAGCAAATCCATGAACGGCTGATTGATCACCTGTTTACCAATTTGCTTTGAAGCAATGATATGCGCATCCGGCGCATGCTGCAATACATCATGAATTAAATGGTAACCACCACAGGAACCCAGGAAAACAATTTTAGCAGCTGGCTGTATTTGCTCAATTGTATAAGGCGCATAATAGCTGTGGCCACGATGTACTACTACCGTTGGCTCAATGCCCTTACCAGCTAAAAATGCATTCAGGCTTTCCTGCGCTTTGTCTAACTCGCCGGTTTCTTCCGGCAATGGTTTATTGGCATAAATAGCTATCGGTTTTCCTTTGGTAGAGGCAAAAGCGATCCAATACTTGTTATCTTCTATTTTTTTCCAGTTGCCATTTGAAAATTGCGGAATAAAGCCGCGGTAATTCATTCTTCCATCTTCATCACCATAAAAGAAAACCTGCATCACCACCCTGTTTGCTGAATCGGCTATAAGAGACTGGTAACTGATATTATACACGGGAGGAATACCAAATTCCTTTGAAAGATCAATGGAACTGTCGCTGGCCGATTCGAATAATTTGTACAAGAGGTTGTAGATGACCATGCCTCTTTTATTTCCGGCAGCAACATTCCTGTCGTAGTTCAATTTTACATTGTTCAGCATTTCCACGGCTACAGGCTTGATCGTTTCTTCAATGCTGGCGTATGAGTCTGCCACATCTACGCCATCTTCCAGGCCCTGCGACTTCTCAAGGTTATTAACGAAAGCCCGCATTAAAGTTTGTGCCTGCGCCTTATCGGGGAAGGTGCTTAAAAAATTGCTTAGCGTATTATAGCCTGCGGCTATTTTAATGAACTTCTTAAAACGGTCGAAACCTACGCTCATGAGCAAAGAGTCGCCCCTGTTGCCACTTTTCTGCATCAGGAGCGGATAAATTCCGTTGACATAGCTGGAAGTGTACATTTCCGTTTCACCCGCAATCACTAAATAATAAAGCTCTGGCGCATTTAATTGCTGTAATATTCTAAATCGCACAGCATCCGGCGATTCGTGCAACCCATTGATCTCCCGTATAAAAACTTCGTTTCCCTTCTTCTCCAGCATTGTTACCAATGCTTCCATCTCCAATATTTGTTCGCCTTGCAACTTACGCTGCACATAATCCATTTTAGTTTTTACCAGCAGTTTATAATAGCTGGCAGCATCATCTTTTACAGCATCAATATCACTTAGCTTTATATTCCCTTTGATCAAACCATCTAAAAAGGGAAAGTACAATTGGCCGCTACCGCCGCTGGTAGCCATTTTTGAAACTGTTTTTATAAACGAATCATCCACGTTGCGGATGGCATAACCCAGGCGGGTGCTGGAAGCCGCGTAATCGTACAAAATGCGGGGATACTTGTAGCCCGCCACTTTTATCAAACTATCTCTGAAGGGAACATCTGGATTATCACGAAGCGTAACAAAAATCTTGTCTGGGTGAAGGGTACAATACTTTTTTAAAAGAATATTTTGCGCATTTTTAATACCTGCATTTCTGTCGAAAGCCTGGCTTGCCACCAACAATTTTCCTACTTCATAAGAGCTTTGTTCAATGAGAGGTTCAATGGTTTCACCTTTTTTATCCTTATC
Source organism: Flavisolibacter sp. (assembly GCA_051952715.1). GTDB lineage: Bacteria > Bacteroidota > Bacteroidia > Chitinophagales > Chitinophagaceae > Flavisolibacter. Next base: position 15,418 of record JBQCJM010000344.1, on the reverse strand, counting down.
CATCGCTACTTCAAAAGTTTCTAACAGCGTAGGAAAGCGGGAAGGTGTAAACTGCCTGTTTCTATAACCAATAATAAAATTTTTAAGTATTCTTTCTATGCCCAGTAAATAAGCTTTTTTCTTTTGGTCGCCAATGGTTGAATCTTTTTCGATCATGCACTGCAGATCGTCGATTCTTTGATTAATGGCTTGTGTTACATAGTAATTTATGTCCTCATTATTGCCGGCGTAAAACACCTGATCGGCTTTACCGTCGGCTTTTAAGGCATTTTTTTGTTCACGGTCAATTCTATCGTGCCAAAGAGCCCGGCCAATGGGTGGCTTGCATCCTTTATCGGTTTGAGCATAGGAAGAAAGGCTTAGCAAAAACGGCAAGCCTGCAAAAAGTAATCGTAAGGTTGGAACCATGCGCCTCATACTACAAATTTAATACCCGAACATTTAATCACCCGTTAATGATGGATTCAGCCAAAAGACAGCGCAAAGAAAGGTTAAGTTGCAGATAAGCCTTCAAAACCCGCCTTTCGCATTAATTTATCATTAAGTCTTTGTTAGGCAAGGGTTGTTTTTGTATCAGTAAAACCTTTTCGTGTAGGTTTGCCATAAAGAACAAACTCATGGATGCTAAGGGAAGGAAGGTGCTGATTGCCGATGACGAGCCGGATATCGTGGAAATCCTGAAATACAACCTGGAAAAAGAAGCTTACACGGTGGTTACGGCTAAAGATGGTGATGAAGCTTTGGATAAGGCAAGATTGACACACCCCGATTTGATTGTGTTGGACATGATGATGCCCCGTAAGAACGGCATGGAAGTTTGCGAAATATTAAGAGCACAAGCCGCTTTTAAAGATACGTTGATCATGTTTCTGACTGCTTTAAGCGATGAAGCCACGCAATTAAAAGGCTTTAGCACAGGCGCCGATGATTACGTAAGCAAGCCTGTAAGCACTAACGTTTTTGTGAGCAAGGTCAATGCTTTGTTTAGAAGAGTGAAAAAGCCGGAAAGTAAGATCATTACCGTTGACAATTTGATCATTGACCCGGAAAAATTTATTGTGGAATTTGAAGGAAAAGAAATTGTGCTCGCCAAAAAAGAATTCGAACTGCTGTATTTACTGGCCACAAAACCCGGACGTGTTTTTCTGCGCAACGAAATTTTGAGCCAGGTTTGGGGCAATGATGTCATTGTTGGAGATCGTACCATTGATGTGCACATCCGCAAAATCAGGCAGAAACTGGGCGTAGATTGCATTACTACAGTTAAAGGCGTAGGTTACAAGTTTGAATTGTAAAACAGCCGAGGACTTAATTGTTGAAAAATTGATTCTTAACTTAGTAAGTCCCGATTTTTGTTAATACCGAACTCCAAATATCTACTGACTTCTCTTATGCTTGATAAAAAAGATCTTTCTCCGCGGCAGCTTTCAGCCTTTACAGCATTGATCTTATCTATTACTATAGGTCTTGGCATCTATATTCTTCAAAAGAACTGGATGGATGGTCTGATTGCCTTCGCCATCATTTTCACCAGCAGTTATTTCTTATTGCTTTCCATTATTCAGAATTTTATTTACCGAAAAATCAAGCTCATTTATAAATTCATTAATCAAACCAAGGCCAGTAAAAAAGAAGAAATGTATTACAAGTACATACTTCCCAAAAAAGGCATTGATGAAGTGCGGGAAGATGTAGAAAACTGGGCTGAACAACGCCGCCATGAAATTGAATTGCTAAAGCAAAATGAGATCTTCAGAAAAGAGTTTCTTCAAAATCTCTCGCATGAATTTAAAACACCTGTTTTTGCTATACAAGGATATGTGGACACTCTACTGCATGGTGCTATGGAAAATCCTGAAGTCAACAAACGCTTTTTGGAGAAGGCCGGTAAAAATGTTGAGCGTCTCGTAAATCTTATTCATGATCTTGATGAAATATCGAAACTGGAAAGAGGTGAAATAAAATTGCACAAGCAAAATTTCGTTATGCAGGACATCATAAAAGAAGTTTTTGAAACCTTGTCATGGAAAGGAGAGTCAAAAAATATTTCGTTCTCCATTAAAAAAGGTTGCGAAAAGCCTTTGGTAGTGTATGCGGATAAAGAAAAAATACGCCAGGTAATTACCAACCTGGTTGACAATGCTGTCAAATATGGGAAACATCACGGCGCTGTAACAGCCAGCGTTTACAATACAGATGACAAAAATATTCTGGTAGAGGTAAGCGATGACGGCATGGGCATCCCTGAAAAACATTTAGACCGCATTTTTGAAAGATTCTACCGTACCACTGAAGGCCGCAACCGCGATGCCACCGGCACTGGCTTAGGGCTTGCCATTTGCAAACACATTATAGAAGCACACAGCCACAACATTCATGTACGCAGCAAAGAAAATGTAGGAACAACAATTGGCTTTACCATTAGTGCAAGAAAGGAGTAACCAGTGATGAATATTTAGAAAAACCTTCCTGTGCCTGTAGTGCATCATCCATTACTTGCTACGCACCAATCATTTGAACTAGTTTACAACCATTACTAATCGCCACGGCGTATAATAACAAAAAGGCCCCGGCATTATGCCAAGGGCCATAGAAAACACACACTATATGCTTTAAAATCTGTAGCCAATAAACAGTTGCACCAAACCGTTTTTAAAATTCGTTGTCTCCGGATTAAATGGCAAGGGAAACGGGGATGAAGATTGATAACTTTGTTTGTATAATTTTCCAAGACCAAGATTGTAACGGGCACCAACCAATAACCCTTTGAATGGATAAATTTCTGCACCTCCTGCAAAGCCATAATCAAAACGGTTCATAATGCCTGTGATCGTACTGTCTTTAACACCTGTCGAAGTACGGGCTTTAAGTAAATAACCAATTTGTGCACCAGCCTGCAATTGCAATACTTTGCCAATAGTGTATGTAGTTAATTGTGGCAGATAAATATAATCGTTCTGCACATCGGTGTTTTTTCCACCATCATCGAAAGTATAGCCCTGGCGGGAAAAAATAATTTCTGTACGAAAACCAAAACCTTTAGAAACAGGTGCATAAAAAGCACCAACCATAAAACCACTATTATTGTCCTTTTTAAAACCTTGTGCATTGCCGGTAAGGTATGACCAATTATAACCTGCCTTGATACCCAACTTAGGCTTATACTCTTTTATTTCAGATTGCAATGGCACAGATGGCATGGCAGTTGATTGCGCAAAAGAATGATTGAACGAAGCCGTAACAATAATCAAGGTTAAGACAAGCTTTCTCATAAAACTGTTTTATAAAATGCAAAACAATGAAAGATGCAGACTGCCCCAAGAACCAGCTACATGAAGTGTTTAAATATTAGCTTGAACTGCTGTTTTCTAACTTTAAAAAACGGTTGAGCACTTAATTACTAAAAAAACGTTTGATGATAGAAAATGTGCTAATCAAGTAAATTGTGGCTATCTTAAATTTGAAATTTACCAGTCAAAAAGCAAATTTGCCATACATGGATTGGTGGAAAAATGAAAGATGCTGGCAATTTTTCTTCTTCTTAACTTTCAGTAAAATAAGATTGTTATGAAAAAGCTATTTGCACTCACAGTTTTAAGCGCATCATTGCTAACCTCTGTTGTGCTGCATGCGCAGGACGATAAATCAAAGCGTCCTAGCCCGCCGGCCACCGTTACTCAAAAGCTACAATCAGGCGCCACAATTACCATCGACTACAGCCAGCCTTCTTTAAAAGGAAGAACCATTGGAAAAGACGTAGAGCCTATGCAGGGACAGGTTTGGCGTGCAGGCGCCAACGAGGCCACAGTTTTTGAAACAGATAAAGACATAACCGTTAATGGCAAAGAATTGCCTGCCGGTAAATACGCTTTATTTATGAGAGACAACGGCGATGACTGGACCATTATTTTTAATAAAGTATGGAAAACCTGGGGAGCTTTTGACTATGAAAAAAATAAGGACAAGGATGCTTTACAGGTGAATGTAAAACCACATACTGCGGACAACTCACAGGAAAAATTAACCTACACAATAGATGAAGATGGCAAAGTTTCATTGCTGTGGGGGAAGGATGTTGTTGAGTTTACAGTGAAATAAATCCTGCAATCATAATTCATGGTTGATGACCATTATATTTTTTGCTAAGTTTCCTCAACCATGAATTATGTATTATCAGCTCTTCAACTGCATTTGCGGCAAATTCTTTTCACCTCCGGGGAGGAAAATACAAGCTTCTCTTTTCATAAAGTTTCATATCTTACCTTGTCTTAAAGCATGTACCATGCAGTTATTAAACGAAAACGAGCTGCCCATAGAAACGCTTCAAATTAAAAAGGGAGCTTTGGTGTTCAGGGCTATCAATCATCCGTTGCGCAGGCAAATACTTGAAGCGTTACACCAAAATGTAAGGATGACAGTAACAGAAATATTTATAAAGTTACGGTTGGAGCAATCTGTTGCTTCGCAGCACTTAGCCATTTTAAGAAGAGCGGCTATGGTGAACACAGAAAGACAAGGAAAATTCATTTTCTATTCCGTCAATTACCAACGCATCAAACAAGTGCATCAAATAGCAGCCGAAATAATTAAATGATTAGTTGATTTTCTATGATTATTGCGATCACCTCTACATCAAGGCAATTCTACAATATTTAATATTTCTCTGATCTTGTCATCAAAAAAAACGACATCGTCCGGCATTTGAATTACTTCCAACTTTCTCCACGCTACAGGGATAATTTCATTTCGCTCTGCTATTAAAAGCACATTCATTCTTCTTCTGGCAAGTTCTTCATAAACTTCCTGTGTTAGATTTTTAGCCGAGGAACGTAATATGATCACTCGTGGTTTAAAGCGTTCAGTTCTTGCCGTTATCTCCTGTGCATTATCAGTAGCTTCCACCTTGTAATCTCTGTGAAGCAGCGCTAAATAAATTTTGGAAAGTGTGTGCAAATCGCTGTCCACGACAAGCACCCGTGCTTTTTTAGGCATGATAGTTCGGTTAATAAAAAGTTATTAGGAGAATATTGGAAAGTGGCTGCAAGTTAGAAGCCACAGCAACGCAAGACAATCGGAAATGTACTTGTAAGAATTACGCAACAAAAAGCATCAATCAAATAAAGCATAATTTTTAAGAAACAATGATTACCAATAACAAAGCCCTGAATAACGCAGGGCCTTACAACAAAGAAAATAGAAGCTTAAGCTTTCGTTACTTCCCGCTCGGTTTTCACTTTGTAATTAATATTGAACGATTGTTTTAAAATGATTTGCCTGCCATATAGATCAGTTTTTGATGACTGATTTTGTTGATGCAAGGTTGGTTCGTCACCATTACCAAAATGTAAAGCCTTCTTTAAATGCAGATGAGCAAATTATTTTTTCTGAATGAAGTTGCCTCAATACTTGATAAAATCTAATCGTCATCATCATCCCCCTTCTTATCCCATTTTACAAAAGCTGCACGGCGGGGAGCGGGAAAAGGAATGGCATCGCCCTTCAATGCATGCCATAAAACCAAATTAAATTCCAGGTCAGGGATAGCATCTTCCTTTGTAAAATTGAAAGATTCGGAACGGCGCTGCCATTGGTTCATCACCATATTTTTTTGCGAAAGGTCTATATTGGATGGAAGTGCTACAAAACCAGTGGTATCAACAGTTTTATTGAAACAGCGCCACATGGGCGTAGCAGCCGCATCATATTGTGTCATAGGGGCAATGCCTAAAATGAGTTCCATGGTTCGCAATACAGAAGCAGTTGTGTATATTGTATGATCCACAAAACCTCTTTTGATAAAACCACCTGCTACATAAGCCGTACTGCGGTGAGCATCCACATGGTCAGCACCATTCTGTGCATCGTCTTCAACAATAAATACTGCGGTTTCTTTCCACATGGGCAACTTGCTTAAATATTCAATGAACATGCCTACAGCCAAATCATTGTCGGCGACGTGTGCATATGGCGTTGGTCTTCCTAGCCTTACACCTTCTGTATGATCGCTGCTGAAACGTACAGTATTGAATTGGGGTACAGCATTAATTGCCAGCAAAGAATCAAAATCTCTTTTCCATTGGAAAAAACGGGTAGTGTCTGTCACCGACATATTGAAACCGGTGAAGTAAGGACAAAAATGATTTTTTAATACAGCAATATTAGGTTTATAGTTATCGGCAAACTCTCCATATGTACGATAGCTTACACCGTATTTTTTGCATTGATCCCAAATAAAACCGGCTTTGTTATTAGCAATAGCCCTGTTGCCTTCTGCATCGTAACGACCACCACGGCCTCCGTAATAAGTAGGCCAAGTTTTTTCCAAATAGTCAGTAGCATATGCACCGGTGCTCCAGTTATGCCCATCGGCGCTTACTTCTGCATTCACGTAAAAATTATCGAGCAATACAAACTGTTTAGCCAAAGCATGAAGATTAGGCGTAATCTTCTCTCCAAACAATACAAGCGAAGTGTCGCCATTGCCTTCTTTCATATCGCCGAGCACCTGGTCGTAAGTACGGTTTTCCTTGATCACATAAAACACGTATTTGATAGGCGATTTTGTTTTTGCAGAAGTGGGAACCGGGTTGCCCGCTTCTCCTTCCACAGCCGTTTCTTTCTCTTTGCTATAGGGCGTGTTGGCATATACTGCCTTTGTATAAACCGATAACTGCCATGCGTTGACTGGCGCAATAATGCTCATAGTGCCCTTAAACAAACCGGCAATGTATTGAACGTTTACAGGCCTTGTAGAATCGCCTTTGTGCCAGCTAACAGTTTGCTTTGACACCGTAGGGTTAGGCCCGTAAGGATTGGCCATAGAAGAAAGTCCTTTGCCATTGGCAACCCATAATTTTTTCCCTATCATTTTTATACTTGTTGGATACCAGCCAACAGGAATAAAGCCCTTAGCAGTGCTGCGCCCAGGCCAGGCCACATCAAAAACAGCGATGCAATTATTATCAGCATTGGCAACGTACAAAGTTTTTCCATCACCACTCAATGCCAAACCATTCGTGGTAGAACCACTTGGTGCATTTGGATAAGGAGCAGCATTAAGTGTTTCAATCACTGTTTGCTGCTGCACATCAATTACAGAAACCGAATTATCGTTGGCATTGCAAACAAATAAATAACGGCCGTTTCCTGACAGCACCATTTCATTGGGGTTGTCTCCTACACTGATCTCTTTTCCGAATTTTTTTGTCATGGTATTAAATTGCAAGACCTTATCACATCCCCAACAACTGACATACAATTGTTTCTTGGAAGAAGATAAAATGCAGGTATAAGCTTCTCCACCTAAAGCAAAACTATCCTGCACTTTTTTGGTATGCAGATCAATAACATAAAGGCTGTTATTTTCCCGTGTTACCACATACAGTTTTTGTTTGGCATCATCAATAGCTATACCTGAAGGAGAAATTTTACGCGGCCATTTGGCGCCTAATTTTATAGTGTCTTGCAACTGCAATTTATTATTGCTAATGCGGTATCGCAGAATCCAATTGTCATTGCCACCAGATGCATACAGGTATTTGCTGTTGCTACTAAAGGCCAGGCCGTACCAGGCTTTGCCTACATTCACTGAATCTAATTGCATTTCTTTTTGTGCATCGAACAATTGAATGCTCTGAATGCTTTGTCCATTGTTGGTTACAGCTACATATTTTCTGTTAGGACTTACTACGACATTCAACGGAAGATCTCCCAACTGCAAACTCTTTCCAACCGGTGTTAAGCTCCAGCCGTTAGGAAGTTTAATGCGGCTATTGTCTAGCTGTTCTAAGGTTTGCGCAGAAGAAGCGAGGCTCGTAACGGCAAAACAAAGTAGGATTAGGTATCTCATAAATATTAAAAAGTAGTCTGAAAAGAGAAGACAAATGTCAGATAAAATTTTTTTAAACTTATGATATCTGGCAGGTGGCATTGTATTACAAATATTGAGCAATATACCCGAGAATAAAATGTAAGAATATTCCGGTAGCTAACGGGCAATCAAAGTCAAATAGTAGCATTATCGGTTGAGCTTAAAAATATTACATGGTTTGGTGTTGAACATGATTGCTTCAGTTGTGATAAACAGAAAACAAAAACCGCTTTGATTTTTTCAAAGCGGTTTAAAATTACAGGTTGATTTTTCACATGAATTTTGTCCATGCTTTCCACCAGGTGTCACCAACAGCACAGGCGCCTTTATAATTTACAGAACTCAAACCACTAAGCTTAGCATTATTAAAACTTGCTCCTGTAGCAGCGACAGAACCTACCGTTGGATTAAAATCAGGATTAGTGTAACTAAACGGTGCTGTTAACCCTACCTCTGTATTGTTGGTAAAAATACTGTTGCCATAAGCAGAAGTACTGAACCAGGAAGTAATTGTTGCCTGGGTATTTGATGTGGCAGGAACATTTGCATTGGTTCCCCTGTCGAACAATACAGGTGTAGGACAACCGGCAATGATCGTGTTTTGAACAAACAAGGAACCCGGAATATTGTTGTCGGTAGGAACGCCTTTGGTTGCATCAATAAATAATCCAACCGGATAACCCATGATAATGGAGTTGAAAAGAGAAATGCTTGAGTTCCTTCTTATTTGTGCGCCCCATACAAAGAGGCTGTTGCCATTGTTGTTTAAAGTTGCCTTTGGACCCATTACCGTCATGTTAGAAAATACGGCTGCAGTTTGTGGTGTTAAAGAACTTCCATTGGCATCGTTATCGCTTTCAAAGGCTTCACTTTTAGAAATATCGGCCACGGCAGAATCTCTTAAAGAGATACCAAATTGTACTTTGCCTGAAAATCCATTGTCGGTATCAAAATCGTCATCTAATGCTTTGAAAGAAATCAGGTGTTTACAATTTACAGTACCTCCAAACCATTCAAAAGAATCGTCGTTAGCATAAGAAACCTGCACATAATCAACTACAGTTTGGTTACCTACGCCACCAAAAGTTAAACCATTGATTTCTTTATCGGGCAGAAAAGCGTATCCTGCATATTCAATGCGCACATAGCGGAGAATACCACTGTTGTCAGCGGGATTGGTGCCGCCGTATAAGCCAAGTCCATCGCTGTTATTAATACCACCTTCAATTTCGCCAATGCCGGCCTGCCCGTTGTATGATGCATTGGTCGGCGCATTACCTAACAACACTACGCCAGCCCAATCGCCGCGTTGTGGATTTGGAGATTCCGATGTAAATACAATAGGTTTATCAGCCGTACCGTCCGCAGATATTTTTGCATTACGTGTAATGATCAACCCACCACGCTGGCCGGTTTCTCCAACAATTTTAGTTCCGGGCTCAATGGTTAGCACAGCACCATTGGTAACATATACAAGACCTCTTAACTTGTAAGTGTAGTCGGCTTTTAATGTGCGATTCTCTGTAATTCTTCCTTCTAAAATGGTGTTTTCGTTTGGTGATGAAGGTGTCGACTTAGTATCCCCGTCCATTTCAATTTTGCGGCAACCTGTTGCCATCGATCCTGCCAAAACTGCTAACATTAATAACTTTTTCATGTACATAGTTTTATTTTTTTGTTGCATCCGTTGTATAAGCAATGATCTCTCGTTTATTATATCATCATGGCTTATTTAGTGCAGCCATTCGTTTTATTTAATTGTGTAACCGAATGTGAGGCTGATGTTAGAACCGTATTTGCGATTAATTGCTAAAACATCAGCAGAGTTCTTTTTATAAGTCCCATTTTCATCAATATCAGAATAGAAAATTGCCCTGCGATTGAACAGGTCCGAAATGTTCAACTTTAATTCTCCTTTTTTGTGCATGATCTTTTTGGCAATCTGCAAATCGGTAAGTGGACGAGGCGCTTCCCAAATAGAAGGCACATCCTGGTTGCCTACGTAAAGAATTCTTCTTCCGATTTGATTAAACAATAAAGTAGTGCTTAATCCAAGTTTCTCCACATCATATTGCAGTGCTGCATTGATCAAATAAGGTGATTGTCCCTGCATGGGGCGGTTCAGTTTTGCATCTGCTCTTTCCACCCGATTATAGATGTAGGAAACATTACCCTGAATCGTGAAATTTTTCAATGCAGATGAAAAGTCAAGCTTCTTTCTAAATTCTATTTCTGCACCAAAACTTTTTGCTTTATCTGCGTTGATGAAGTTGAAGGTGCTGGAGGTGCCTGCACCGCTTTGATTGAAATAGAGCTCTATGGGATTATTGAAATATTTATAAAATACACCTGCTGTAAATAGTTCGCCTGCCCTTGGATAAATTTCATAACGCAAGTCAAAATTACTCACCTTTGTGCGTTGCAATTTTGTGTTGCCTAAAATGGTAGCGCCTAATTCAAAATCAAAAAAAGCAAAAGTGCTCAGCTCTCTAAACTCAGGCCTGATAACAGTTTGCGAACCGGCCAGGCGAACGTTCGTTTTATTATTGACTTTATAGGTAAGATTGACTGCAGGCAAAAAATCTCTTACTTGCGAGTGCACATGACGCGGATCTTTTGCGTCCATGCTGCCAATAACCTGGTCGTAATCTTCCACACGAACACCCCATACGGCCCTCAACTTATCAGTAAACTGATTATCCAGCTGAATGTAACCGGCGTTTAAAATAGTGTTGGCTATGTATCTGAATTGTGTACCAGACAATTCATCAAAACCAAACTTATTATCAGTACCGTCACCAAAGTTTGCCGGGCTGAAAGCCTGATCGGCCGATAATTGGCGAAGCGATGGATTATCGGTTGAAAGATAAATACTGAAAGGCCTTGAATCGAACAACCTGTCTTTTATTTGCAGCATGTAGCCCGCCTTCACCGATTGCGAAAGATTGAAGAGCCTAAAATTTTTTGTTGCATCGGCACCTCCTGTATAAACGTAATCGTTTAAGAAGCCAAAGTACCTGCTGCCTGATTTTTGTGAACGTGTGTTGGAAATAAGCAAGGCATAAGGTTCGCCAGCTTTTGCCTGATTATATTGCACACGGCGCTGATCCGGAATATATTGATCCAATATACTAAAGCTTCCATACCATCGTACTTTTGACTGCAATGAAGGAAGGTTGTGTTCACCTGTTAACTGCGTATTGTAATAAGTGTTGGCTTTGAATGCTAATTCTGTTGCACGAATGTTTTCGCCGTTGATTGGGTCAGCTTCAAAATCTTTTCCTCTCCTATCTATTACATAATCGGTAGTATTTACATTTAAAATATTCTTCCACGAAAGCTTATGATTGTTTCCCAATTGTAGTGAAAGGTTTCCCAGTGCACCAGCCAAAACATCCTGACTATATTTCGAATTGTTATAATCAAAATTAATGTTAGCAATACCATTTTGCGCCTGAAAAGCAACGTTGTTATAATCAAGCCTTTTATAACTTCTATTATAAGTTAATGCCAGAATACCACCTAACTTATTGCTACCACCAATTGATTGATTAAAGCCGCCGCTAAGCTGAAATGCTTTACCAATAACAGGTAATACTGTCGAACTATTTTTTTCTGCAGACCATACATTTTCCAGGTTTTTCCCGATGGCTGTTTTTTGCTGTTGATTCAAAAAATTAAAATTGGATTTGCGAGGAAAATTATCCGGCAGCCCTCTTGTTCCATCGTCAAAGCCAAGCCAGTCGTATTTACCACCTTTGTAGGTATAAAAATCTCTTCCAATAGTTGCTGTATTAATGCTGGCGCCTATCTGCACATTTAAAAAAGAAGAGGAAGGAACATCTTTTGTATTTACCTGGATCAAACCACCAGCCCATTCGCCAGGATATTCAGGCACAAAGGCTTTGTTGATGATAATATTCTCAATCATCGGTGCAGGAAAAATATCGAATGAAAATGTTTTACGATCAGGCTCTGTGCTATTTAATAAAATGCCATTCAGCATGGCCTGGTTGTAGCGGTCGGCCAAGCCTCTTACCACAATATATTTTCCTTCTTGTATGGAAGTGCCCGGAATTCTTTTTAAAACTTCTCCTGTGTTTTTATCAGGTGAACGCCGAATAGCTTCGGCAGAAATTACCTGCGCCACAGTGTTGGTATTTTTTTGGTAAGCTATCATGGAGTTAACCGTTTCTCTGCGGGCATTGGAACGGTTGGCAGTGATCACAATATTATTCAGATCCTTACTGCTGATTTGCAAAACAACATTTAATTCATTATGCTGATTGTTGCTTACTTCTACATCACTAATGGTTTTGGAAACATATCCAACAATAGAAAAAACAAGTCCATATTTCTTTTGAGCTTGCAGCGCAAGGTCAAACTGACCATCCACATTGGTAGTAGTACCGCTGCCATTGGGAAGCTTAACTGAAACCCCTGCCAGCGGTTCGTTTTTTTCATTAACTACTTTACCGGAAAGCTTTAGCGTTTGTGCTTGTACAGACGAAACAGTAATTAGTGAAAACAACAAACTTAAAATATGCAGCTTCATTCCTTTCTTAATTTGCTGCAAAGGAAAACTCTGAAGGTTACTGCATTATTACGCCAATGTTATGAAAGTGTAATGGCAATGTTACCGCAATGTTATCAAAAACGGCTCTGCAGTGGTTATTTTAAAAACGTAACTGCATCCGCAGGGTGAAGATGTTATCCCTGACATCTGCACTGAAGCCGGTTAATGCAGTTTCCTCATTCTTCACCATATCATAATAAGCCAAAATTTTAAGGCTTTCGGTGAAGTAACGTGTTAAACCAACGCCCAATGTGGTATATTTTATATCTGCAGAAGTAAAATTGGTACCAGGCTTTCCTATCTCAAGTTTCGCCACTTCACGGTTAGGATCGTACCAATCATACTTCACCATTAATTCCCAATTGTGGTTTACAATGTTTTGGAGAAGATAAAAAAAAGCGCCGTCAAACTTCCGGATATACGTAGGTGTTAAAGGAAGTGCTCCGGGATTCGTAGTTGAAGTTACAGTTCCCGGCTGTTTGCCGCTCCAATATTCTCCTCTAAGCTCTGTTTTGCCCCAGGCATGCTTGCAGGCCAATTGAATGTCAGCACCATAATAATGTCGTGGTGCTTTGCTACCAGCGTTGGCTTCCGCCGAATCCACAACAAACAATTTATTGCCTGCTAGTGTTGCTGTTTGATATTTATATTTTGTGGTTTGCATCCATCCCCCGTACAGTAATGATATGCCTCCGCTTAAAAAGAAATTTTTACCAAATGCATAAGGCCGTAAACTGAAACGACTAATCAGGTCCTTGTAGCTATCAAAATCTGTAGTGCCAACTAGTCCCTGCCCGTTGAACGCACCAACGTCGAATTTGATTTTCAGTTTTTCATTATTTTTTACAGCAGATTCATACGAAAGCATGGCGCCCAAATCTCTTTCTGTTGGCATTAGTATTTGCGACATTCTCCCCCGCTCCGGCGTTTCTCTATAAGCAGAAGATAAATTCACTTCATAACCGAAAGGTCTTGCTACCAATCCCATAGTAAGAGAAAACTTTTCCCTCTTTGGTTCGTACAAACGAAGGAACATATCTCTTACAAACACGCCTCTTTCCGTAGCATCAAACTGAAATGTAAATAGTGCTTTGGGAGCAACTTTATTCCTGGATGGAAGCACATAATCCATTTTCAAGCGGGCCCGCCGCAACATAAACCGGCTGTCGGAAAAGTCTGAAAAATTGCCGCTTGCATAAGAAGCAGCACCCTTTTGCTGTGCCACCTGAAACTGCGGTTGGATATAACCACTAAAGTTTAAATTATTAAACCGGTTTACGAATGGCCGCAACGTATCTTTTATAAAAAGTGTGGAATCATAGTCGGCCAGGTAGCGTTGTGAAAAAGCCTTGGCCGGAAGTTCTGTAAGTAATATGATCCATAGCAGGGCTTTACAAACAACAAGGCCTGTTTTCATTTGTATTCCTCTTTAGCATTTTATGAAACAGCAAAACTGGCATCATTTAAGATAGCCAATATTAAGTTATCATTAATTCTTGGTTAACAGGTGTAAGCCTTTGAATTGAACTTAACTTCGCCCCGATTAAAGATGCATATATGAATATTTTCGCAAAGCTACTGGCGCCTAAAAACAAAGTGTTTTACGAGTTGTTTGAACAAAGTGCCGATAATGTAAAACAAATGGGTGTGTTATTGACTCAGGTTGTTGCTGAGTCAGATTTTGACAAACGTCAAACACTGATTGCCAAAATGGAAGATGTGGAGCATGCCAATGATGAGCTGACACATAGTTTGTTTACAGAACTGGGCCGCAATTTCATCACACCATTTGATAGAGAAGACATCCACTACCTGGCCTCTGCGCTGGATGATATTGCAGATTTTATTTACGCTTCTGCAAAAAAAGTAAATTTTTACCGGGTAAATCCAAACGATATAGGTATTCATAAATTAGCAGAGATCATTGTGCAAAGCACTAACCAGGTTCGCAATGCTGTAGGCGAGTTAAGGAACATGAAAAATATGCGTTCCATTACTGAGTCGTTAGTAAAAATCAATAGCCTGGAAAATGAAGCCGATGATATTTTTGACATGAGCATTGAACGACTTTTTGCTACCGAAGCCGATGCCAAGGAAGTGATCAAGAAAAGAGAGATATACCAGGTAATGGAAACAGCTACAGATAAGTGCGAAGACGCAGCCAACGTAATTGAATCAATCATTGTTAAATACGCTTAAGTCAAACGAGCAAATTTGAAATATGCAAATGTGCAAAGCAATGATGCCATCAGGCTGAAAAATATTGACAGTTCTTTTAACAAGGCAATCACACAAAACCAATTTTCAATACCGAATAAAAAGCCTGAACTGTCAGGGAGCATTTTTCAAATTTTCAAATTATCGAATTTTCAAATTCCGTTATGAGCTTTATAATTGTTATCATAGTTCTGGCTCTAATTTTTGATTTTATCAATGGCTTTCACGATGCCGCTAACTCTATTGCAACTATTGTTTCAACAAAAGTATTAACGCCATTCCAGGCTGTAATATGGGCAGCGTTGTTCAACTTTGCGGCCTTTTTTATTTTTAAAGATCACGGCGTTGCCAACACCGTTTCTAAAACCGTAAAACCTGAATTTGTTAATGGCCATATTGGCCTGGTTGTGGTTTTATCAGGATTGATTGCAGCCATCACCTGGAACCTGCTAACCTGGTGGTTTGGAATTCCTTCATCTTCCTCACACACTTTAATTGGTGGTTTTGCCGGTGCAGGTGTAGCCTATGGTGGATGGGGTGCCATCAACAGCGATCCTATTATCAAAACCGCAAGTTTTATTATTGTTGCGCCTTTGGTGGGTATGCTCATTGCTTTTATTATTTCGCTTTGGTTTTTGCTTTCTTTTAGAAAAGATTTTTTGCCTAAGGTTGTGTCGATAGTTATAATTGCTATTGTCGCCAGTTTGCTTTACTCACAATTAAGCACTGATACAAGTACTTTATCCGGAATGAAA
>JBQCJM010000343.1:0-3371 GCA_051952715.1 Flavisolibacter sp. | reverse complement strand
ATAGCAATAAAATCTTTCGCCGGTTATCCGCAGTATAAGAGGCTAACGCATGCCAAAGACGAACAGTTATTACTCCCGACAAACCGCTAAAATCTCCGACAGAATCCATTGAAGGGTTTTATTTACCTTATTTCCGGGATCAGCCGTATTAATCGATTATTGTTTATGAAAACTGTTGTTGTTTTTATTTTAGTGCTACTCTTGAAATAACCATCCAATTCCCCTGAACATTGGTACACGTTAAAACCTTTTGCAGAAACATTCTTTAAAGGTTAACTGCCCTTACACCCTTGAACACAACAAATAATGGTTTCTCATTTCATTCCTAAACCACGGTATTATGAAGAAAATTATTTACACCTTTATTTTACTCTTTGCAGGCATTCATACTGCCTTGTCCCAGGCCGGACTTGACCCTTCATTTGGTTCAGGCGGTTTGGTAACTACCAACTTCGGATTTGGTGAAACAGTTGATCAAGGAAATGCTATTGCCATTCAACCCGATGGTAAAATCATATTGGCAGGTGGAGGAGATTCTTATTCAAAGCTTGTACGTTATAACCCCGACGGCACATTGGATATAAATTTTGGAGAGGCAGGTAAGGTAAGCATGCAAATCGATCCGACTTCCAGTTCTGAAAAAATTACTGATATAAAACTGTCGACGGATGGAGGAATATTAGTTGCCGGAACCGGAATAAAGAATTCAGGTGGCACGCCGGTTTATTATTATTTCGTGGCAAAACTTCTTGCAGGCGGAAGTCCCGATGCTGGATTTGCGACTGCAGTAAATTATTTAGCTCAAAATGAATATGTGTTTTCCAGCAATATTGGGTTGCAGAGTAATGGTAAAATTATCTGGACCGCAAACGGAATCTGGAGCCAGCAGGCTGGTACCCTTATCACAAAACGATCGAGTGACGGTAGTCCTGATCCGGTAAATGGTATGAACCTTAGCGTTCTTGATCCATCTCTTACCGCAAACGACCTGGTAGTCCTTCCCAACAATGATTTTTTACTTTGTGGCAGCGGTTCAAACAACTTTGCATTGGCAAAATATTCTACAGAAAGCCTTACTAAGCAGGGAAACACGATGTATACTGATTTTTACAGTGGTTCCGATTACGCATCTGCCATGGCTCTGCAACCTGATGGAAAGATTATATTGGCTGGATCTGCTGTTAACAACAATCTTGATTATGATTTTGCCATTGCCCGCTATAAACCCGATGGCACACTTGATGAGAGCTTCGGTATAAATGGAAAATTGGTTACGGATTTTGGAGGCATGCTCGATGCTGCCTCTGATATCATTACCCAGCCCGATGGTAAGATTGTACTAGCGGGCAAGAAAGAAGTTCATGACGATACTGTTTTTGCTGCAGCAAGGTATTTGGAAAATGGCCAACTCGATCCCTGTTTTGGACAAGGTGGAAAATTATTAATTGATTTTCCGCGTTCATGGGCAACTTCAGCAGCGTTACAGCCGGATGGAAAAATAATATTGGCAGGATTTTCATATTTAGATTTTGCCTTGGCAAGGTATATTGCTCCCACCCCTACTACGTGGTACAAGGATTTCGACGGCGATGGCTATGGTGATGATGCAAATACAAAGCTTTCCTGCCCTCAACCTTACGAAGTGGTAAAGTTGGACCCCAACTGTGTGGACCTCCCGCCCTTTGTTCTTTGCCCTACAAGAATTATTTTTTGGGTAAGTAGAGGTGGAGATTGCAACGACAGCGCCGCTGCAATACACCCCGATGCTACTGAAATCTGTGATGGGAAATATAATAATTGTGACGGAGTAGTTGATGAAGGAGTTGCTCCGCCAACCTGGTACCTGGATGCTGATCGTGATGGTTTTGGAAATGATAATAGTACAATTGTTTCCTGCAGTGATCCAAGTACTCCAGATGTACAAATAGCGGGCATTGTATTTCCAGGGTTAAAATTTATAACTGTAGGCGGTGACTGCAATGATAATAATGTTACTGTGCATCCCGGAGCTATTGAGGTTTGCGATGGTATGGATAATGATTGTGATGGCGAAACAGATGAAGGTTTACCAACAACAACTTACTATACAGATGCCGATGGCGATGGATATGGTGCTGGCACTGGCAAGGAATTTTGCAATAATCCGGGAACGGGATATGCCACCAATGCCGGAGATTGTAATGATAACGACCCAGGCGTACATCCGGGTGCTGCAGGAAGCATAGAACTTTGTGACGGCATTGATAACGACTGCGATGGCCTCATTGACGAAGATTGTAGTGGCAAACCCACCATCAGCATCAGCGATATTACTGTTTATGAATCGGAAGGAAAAGCAGTGCTCACTATTAGGTTGTCTTATATTACCTCGTTGCAGGTAAAGATCAATTATGCTACTTCTGATGGCACAGCCCTATCCAATAAAAAAGAGAAAGATTATAAAGCCACTGGCAATACTATGCTTACGATCCCACCGGGTACACTGAGCACTACCATCACTATTCCTGTATATAACGATGGTAAAACTGAAAACAATGAATACTTCTTTGTCAATCTTAGTAAGCCAACTAATTGTATGTTGGGCGATGTTACCGGAATGGTAACAATAAAAGACGGGTCAACCAGCCTGGGAACAAACATGGTAACCTCACGGGCCGCAAGCGAATTACCCGCAAAGCAGTTTGATGTGAAAGCATATCCTAACCCCAGTTCGTTAACGTTTACCTTACGCATTGAAAGCAATGACTACTCGGCAGCAGATATAAAAATAACCAACAGCCTGGGCCAGTTAGTAAAGAGTATACACAGTACCAACCATACGATTCGCTTTGGCCAGGAACTGAAAGCAGGGGTATATGTTGTAGAAATTGCACAAGGTATAAACAGGAAAACAATTAAAGTGATTAAGTTTTAACCATTCCCTCTGAGGATTATTTAGTTTAGCTTTTAGGTACAACCGATCGTGCTGAAGCTAACCAAGGAAAAACTTAAGCACTTAGAAAAAAGTAATCCGGGTTTGAATGATAACACCAAAAGCTGCCGAAAGGCGGCTTTTGTTGCTTTAGAATAGATGCTGATGAATAAACCGCTATTATCGTTGACATCATAAAATAATTTTGGTATATATGCACTTAAACCATTCGCATGTTTGATTCCTCTTCTGCCCTTCAGTCATTTATTGAAAAGATAAAGACCATCAACTTTATTCAGCGTTTGTTTTTCTGGAAGAAAGTGCAGGTTCAGTTAGTGGATGCTGCTGCTTCCTTAAGCAATCTTCTTACCGAAATGGAAAATCTGCGTAAAACAAAAAACGATCTGAACCAGGAACTTATTGATTGCCGGAAAGATCTTCAATTGCTCAACACTGAAAA
>JBQCJM010000342.1:0-19738 GCA_051952715.1 Flavisolibacter sp. | reverse complement strand
GCAGCGGGTGTGGTAAAGGTGAATGTATATGGAGGGGTGAATGCTTATGGCAACAGTGAGTGGAACAACTGGAATGTGAGTGGTTCCTCTAACATTACTTCTTCTTCGTTTAAGTATTCAGACGGCAGCTCCTCTTTGGTGAGTGCTACCTTGAGCAGTAGCAGGGGCATCAATGACAATGGTTCGACCTATGGTGGCACCATGGCGCCGGCAGAGGTGCTGCGCTATGACAGTTATCAGTCATCTGAGAGGACACTGACCATTAAGGGGCTTTCCACATCAGCCAGCTATAACCTTGAGCTGTATGCCTCCAGGAAGAGCAGTGGGCAGTCCACCATATTTACCATAGCTGGTGTATCAAAGAGTGTTGACACCTACTATAACCTTACTGACAAGGCAGCCTTTACAGGTGTAGTGCCCAATGCTGAAGGACAAATAGTGGTCAGCATCAAAAGCGGCACTACCTACAATTACCTTAACGGTTTTGTACTGACAACAGCCGATGGCACTACTCTAAGACAGGAGCAAAAAGTGATGGTGTCGGAGGAACAACCTCTGAGTCTGTCCCTGCAAGCTTATCCTAACCCTACTACAGGCTATTTTTCTTTAAGTATTAATAGCAGCAGCAAGGCTCCGGTTGACCTGCAAATAACAGATGCAGTAGGCCGGCAGGTTGAACTTAAGAGAGGATTGCCTTCAAACGGGATATTGCGCATAGGGCAGTTTTTTAAACCAGGCTTGTATTATGCAGAAGCGTGGCAGGGAGATAAAAAAGCAGTCATAAAAATTATAAAGAAATAAACAAAGAAAATATAGTCGCAAAACATAGCCTTGGTTTGTTGAATAATTTTCGACTTGGTACGTGTTAATCAAATGCGGGACATTAATTTGTTCCGCATTTGACTTTTTAAAAGGCCATTATACCTTTGTAAATATCAAGGAGAACGTCGTTTTTTTTAAAAAAGAAAAACAAAATATTAGTTATATTCAATAACTGTTTTATCTTTATTGGAATTATTCAAAAATCCATGTTTCTTTAATGCTATCGTTTCATTAGTCATTAAGGAAATTAAAGGCACTCGTTTATTGAGTTGTCTTATAAATTTGAATTTTATTCACCATCTGCAATATCCAATTGATTTTCAAAAGTCCTTTCCATGAGAAGAACTAACTCAATTTAAAATAAGCCGGATCATTGCCTTTTTATGGAAACTTGCGACGTGTCATTAACCGTTCCTCCTAAAATAAAGCCCTGTCATTTGGTTATACGGCCTTTGTGGTCTGTAATGATCCCTGTTTACAATTGTGCCGACTTTCTACCAGAAACATTGCAATCTGTTTTACAGCAGGCTCCTGAAAAAAAATTCATGCAAATTGAGGTCGTTGATGATGCAAGCACAGATGCAAATGTAGAAGAGCTTGTACACAGAATTGGGCTTGGCCGCATTCAATACTACAGGCAGCCCAAAAACGTAGGAAGTCTTGCCAACTTTGTAACCTGCCTTAATCGTTCTACAGGCCATTATATTCATTTATTACACGGAGATGATAAGGTAAAAGATGGTTATTATCACAAAATGGAAAGTCTCTTTAATCAATATTCCGAAGCGGGTGCTGCCTTTTGCCGCTATAGTTACATAAATGAGGAGGGGGAACTTTTGTATCATCATGAAGCAGAAGCAACACATGATGGTATATTGGAAAACTGGCTTGAGCGTATTGTAGAAAGACAAAGGATACAATATTGTTCAATTGCCGTTAAAAGACAGGTATATGAAAATTTAGGTGGATTTTATGGTGTGTCATACGGTGAAGATTGGGAAATGTGGGCACGCATTGCGGCAAATTATGCTGTTGCATATACGCCGGCTATCCTGTCCGGTTATAGAATTCATTTAAACTCTGTCTCGGGCCGGTCTTTTAAGAATGGCCAAAACATGCAGGATTTGAGATGGGTAATAAATACCATTGAAAAACACGTGTTACCGGAGAGAAGAGAGGAAATAAAAAAGAAGACAAATAAATTTTATGCTCATTATGCCTTACGTGTAGCCAACAGATTGTGGAAAATAAACCACGACAAAGAAGCGGCTAAGATTCAAATACATGAAGCCATAAAAATGCATAAAGATTATAGCCTTTATTGGAAGATTTTTAAATTATACACCAAAATGCTGGCAAATATTTCATGAGTCCCGGAGTTTCAATAATTGTATGTACTTATAATGGCTCAGATAGGTTGCAGGACACCATCAGGCACATAGCTCTTCAAAATGTAAGAGAAGAAATTCCCTGGGAAGTTATCATTGTTGATAATAACTCCACCGACAACAGTGCTGCCATTGCCCAGAAAGAATGGGGCAAACACTCATGTTCTGCCTCTTTTATAGTACAACACCAGCCAAAGCAAGGTTTAACCATGGCGAGAGAAATGGGTATAAAAACTGCCAGATACGATTATGTGGTTTTATGCGATGACGACAATTGGCTTGCACCTGATTATGTAAATATTGCTTATGGAGTAATGGGGTATAATCCCTCAATTGGTATGTTAGGTGCTTTTGGTGAATTAATATATGAAGACATTCCGCCTGCATGGCTTTTAAAGCTGAATTTGCTTGCAGGTGGCCCTCAGGCTTCCACGTCAGGAAAGGTGAAAAGCAATCGTGTATATGGTGCAGGTTGCGTTTTACGTAAGTCGGCTTACGAACTATTGCAACAGATGAACTTTAAATTTATGCTTTCTGACCGAAAAGGATCTCAGCTTACATCAGGCGGCGATCATGAACTTTGTTATGTCCTGGCGCTGGCAGGCTATGATATATGGTACGATGAAGCCCTGAAATTCAAACATTATATCACTAAAGAACGTCTTACCTGGGAATATTGGGTAAAGTATGTCAAAGAAAGTTCAACCTGTCGCGACGTGTTAGAACCTTATAAAATGATTTTGAGCGGTGCAGAGCCAACACAAATGGGCTTTTTTCAACGGCTCGCAAGGAACTTTATTTACTTTTTTATAAGATTTCTACCTGTTTGTTTTAAAAAGTTAACTACGAAGGGAAAATCTGATAATTATAAAGTCATTTATCTAAAATATATTCTTTTAAAAGAACAAATATTGTATTGCATTTTTCATGCTGCTATGAAAGCCAACTTTTTTAAAATTGTGGAATTTAAAAGAAAGCTCCAGGGTAAGGCTGTCATTTTAAGGCAGGCCTTCAGTTTACAACGGAATTTTTGATAGCAACATTTTTTGCGCAAATGAAAACCAGGGGCGTATTTTCGATGGCATTGTTTTTGAATCTATACAAGGAAATGTATCAATAAAAAAAAATTGTATGTTAACTATAAAAAACCTATTTTAGCCAATAATTTATCAAGGGATTGTTCCCGTTCTGTTAATACCTCTGAATGACCCTTGATTGCCTCTGCGCTGTTCAAGAATCCTTAGTGAAATTTCCAGTTTGCTTGTTCCGACTAATAGATCATTCATCTATCGTCGCTACATATCCAATATTTTGAATGCCATAGTTCAGTAATCTGTTCACCTGTGTGATTTATAATCAACCCTATTGTGCTATGAGCAAAACAATTTTAAGTATTAGCGGCAATAAAGCAATGAATTTTTTGCTGCAAACGATCTTTGAAAATGAATATCATTTTTTAAGTTCATCAGATGTATTTCAGGCCATGCATAAATTAAAGTCCGACAGGCAGATAAGTGCTTTAATTGTGGATGTGGATTTTGAAACACAACAAAGTTGGGAGTTAATACAGCATGTTAAAAGCAGCAAATTATACAAGCTTCCTGTAATTATACTTGCAACGGAAAACAACGAAATGGTTAGACAAAAATCATATGAATATGAGATAGATGAAATTTTTTTCAAACCTTTTAATCCGGTTGATTTAATTGCAGCTATTAAAAATTTGATGTCAGTCTCAATTCTTAGTTTTTAATCTGTAATGGAGAGTACACCCTAAAATTATGAACAATGCAAGTTAATTCGATCAAAAATGTACCCGAAACCGAAAGGAGAAAATATTTACGAGTAGCCACTATTAATAAAGAAGTTGCCCCTCTTTTTTTTCTTTATATTGGTAAAAACGAATCATCCATTAAATTTTTGTTGAGCACTGCAATTTCAGGAATTATTGCAGAAAACTATGCAAACGCTAAAAAGCTTATCAAGTCCGAAAATTTTGATGAACGTAACGTTGATGTCATAATTATTGACCTTGCTTATGACTTTAATGAGTTGTCTGATTTTAAACAATTTCTGAAAAATTCTGGCAACGAACACAACACTATACCTATTATTTACAACGACCAATATCTCAGCGAGTCAGACTTTCGTTCATGCGCTAATGTTGTAGATGATGTTGTTAGCCTTGCTAACTGGCAATTTGATTTTTCAGGTAAAATTTCTTTCCTGAAAAAAATAAAGGAATACAACACGGCTATCAACGAAAAAGACTATAAAATTGAAGTAGATACCAACCTCTTAAAAAGAATGTTTGACATAGTAGTGTCGTCTCTTCTTTTACTTATGGCCTTACCTTTATTTTTGCTGATTGCCATAGCCATAAAAATAGAGTCAAAAGGCCCGGTATTTTATAATGCAAAACGAGCTGGCCGTGGTTTTAAAATATTCAGGTTTTATAAGTTTAGAACTATGGTTGTCAATGCTGACAAACACATAGAAAAGCTGGCGCATCTTAATCAATATTCGGCTTCTAAAAACGGTCCTGCTTTTTTTAAATTAAACAATGATCCAAGAGTAACAAAAGTGGGCAGATTTTTGCGAAATACAAGCCTCGATGAATTGCCGCAGTTTTATAATGTATTGAAGGGAGACATGTCAATGGTGGGTAACAGGCCCTTGCCTTTATATGAAGCAGCAACTTTAACTACTAATGAATTCGTGGAACGATTTGTGGCGCCTGCAGGTATAACCGGTTTATGGCAAATCAAAAAAAGAGGCCGGGCTGAAATGTCTATAGAAGAGCGAATTAATTTAGACATAACTTATGCCCGGGAAAGCAATATCTTATACGATTTGCGTATAATGGCCAATACACCGGCTGCGCTTATCCAAAAAACAAGCGTATAAGCATATAGGCATTATTATCGTACTACTAAAAAACTTAAAGATGAAAAACGAAGGCTACCCCTTGGTATCCATTGTGACACTTAATTGGAATCAAACAAAGATTACCTGTGAATTTTTAGAATCCACCAGAAAATTGCTTTATAAGAATTACGAAATCCTGGTTTGTGATATGGGTTCCGATGAAGATCCCACGGAATTTATCAATCTTCAAAATTTTCCGAACACCAAAGTACTTCGTAGCGAAAAAAATCTTGGCTTTACCGGCGGCAATAATTGGGGTATGCGCCAGGCGAAAGGGGATTTTATTTTTATAGTAAACAATGACACAGAAGTTACTCCTGATTTACTTGATCAACTTTTAAAGCCATTTCAAGAAAACGCTTCCGTTGGCGTAACCTGTCCTAAAATACGCTATTATCACCAGCCCGACCTGATACAATATGCCGGATTTAACCCCATCAATGTTTATACAGGCAGAACAACTGCTGTGGGAAACAAAGAGGTAGATAAAGGGCAGCATAACACTTCCGGCTTTACCCATGGTGCACATGGCTGTGCTATGATGGTTAAAAGAGAAGTGATCGAAAAAGTAGGAATGTTTCCTGAAAAATTTTTCATTTATTACGAGGAATGGGATTGGAGCACCCGCATATTAAAAGCAGGATACAAAATTTATTATCAGGCGCAAGGGCTTATATACCATAAAGAATCAGTTACTATGGGTAAGCAAAGCCCTATAAAAGTATATTATCATACCCGTAACCGCATTTTGTACATGCGCAGAAATAATAATAAGGCGCAGTTGCTTGCCTTTATTACATTTTTCGTATTTTTTAGTGCACCAAAGTCTGCCATACAGTTTGTGTGGAACAGGCAATATGGTCATTTGAAGTCTTTTGTAAAAGGAACTGTCTGGAATTTAAAAACATCTAAATATTCGCCAGTTCATTAACCCTTAATAAATTTAAACATGGTTAAATCGTTAATTACCGGCGGCGCCGGATTTATTGGATCACATGTGGCCAATCACTGTCTTCAAATGGGGCACCAGGTTATTGTGCTTGATGATTTAAGTGGTGGTTTTGAGGATCACATTCCGGAAGGTGCCATTTTCATAAAAGGAAGTGTGTATGATGAAAAATTAGTGAAAGAACTTTTCGACAAATATGAATTTGATTACGTTTATCATTTAGCTGCTTACGCAGCCGAAGGTCTCTCTCATTTCATCCGCCGCTTTAATTATAATAATAATCTGGTAGGCAGCATTAACTTAATTAATGAATCTATTAAGCATAAGGTAAAATGCTTTGTGTTCACTTCCTCTATTGCTGTATATGGCGCAGGCCAGTTGCCAATGACAGAAAGTACTGTTCCACAGCCAGAAGATCCGTATGGAGTTTCAAAATACGCGGTAGAGATGGACTTGAAAGCTGCACATGAAATGTTTGGATTGAACTACGTTATTTTCCGTCCGCACAATGTGTATGGCGAAAACCAGAACATCGGCGATAAATACCGTAACGTAATTGGCATTTTCATGAACCAGATCATGCAGGGAAAACAGCTAACCATTTTTGGAGACGGCACGCAAACAAGAGCATTCAGCTACATTGATGATGTGGCCATTCCTATTGCTAAAAGTGTCAACATTCCTGCAGCCTACAACCAGGTATTTAATATTGGTGCAGATAAACCATACACAGTAAATGAACTGGCAGAAGTAGTGAGTAGGGAGTTTGGCGTTGAACCTAATATCAAACATTTACAGGCACGCAATGAAGTAATGCATGCTTATTCAGATCATACAAAAGCACATAGTGTTTTTGGAAGTTCAACAGGAATTTCTCTTGAGCAGGGCATTGCACGCATGGCTGCCTGGGCAAGAGAAGTGGGAGCCCGTCAAAGCCAGGAGTTTGATAATATAGAAATTACAGAAAAACTGCCTGATGGCTGGGGAATAGTAAAAAAAGAAGCAGTGAACGCATAGTGCTAAATGATGCAGATTAATAAAAAAATAAAAATTTTAGAAGGGATCCGCCAGGGAAAAATCGGTGGTGGAGAAAGCTATTTGCTTAGTCTTGTTGAAAATTTAAACAGGGATGTTTTTGAGCCTGTAGTTCTTTCTTTCACAGATGGTCCTATGATTGAAAGGTTGAAAAGTCTGGGCATAAAAACACATGTACTTCATACGGAAAAACCCTTCGATATAAGAGTTTGGAAAAAAGTACAAACTCTTATATCGGAAGAAAAAATTGACATAGTACATGCACATGGTACCAGGGCCAATTCAAATATGTTTTGGGCTGCTAAAAAATCCGGGGTGCCTTTAGTATATACTTGCCATGCATGGTCCTTTCATTTAGACCAGAATGCTGTTAAAAAAAGAATAAGGATACTGAGTGAAGATTTCTTAACCTCAAAAGCCAATGTAAATATTTGCGGGTCAAAAGCTAATAGAGAAACAGGTAAAAAAATGTTTCGAAAGTTTGACGCAGTTGTGATCAACAACTCAATTGACCCAAAAAAGTTTAATCCTTATGGAACTTACAAGAACGTACGTGAGGAATTGGGTATTAAGAGGGAAGAAATCGTAATCACTTCTGTTGCACGGTTTACTTTGCAAAAGCAACCATTGAAACTAATTACGGCATTTAAAAAAGTGTCTGATAAGGTTGATAATGTAAAACTTTTAATGGTAGGTGATGGTGAACAGAAACAAAAGGCATTACAACTCATTCAAAAGTTGGGAATAGAAGATAAAGTTATTCTCCAGCCCTTTAGACAGGACGTGCCGGACGTGTTAGCCGCTTCGGATATTTTTGTTTTACCATCGTTATGGGAAGCATTTCCTATAGCGCTTTTAGAAGCCATGTCAATGGGAAAAGCGGTTATTGGCACAAACGTGGACGGAACACCGGAGATTATTGAACATGGTGAGAATGGCCTTCTTATCGGGATAGACCAACTGGAGAAAGATGTTGCAGATGCACTTCTTCTATTATGCACAGATGAAAGGTTACGGAAGCAACTACAGCAAAATGCTTTAAAAAGCATTTTCAACACTTATAATGTTGAAACATTGGCCCGTAAAAACGAAGAAATATACCAACAACTTTTAAGAAACTGAATAGCAGAATGGAATACAATAGAATTGCTGATATTAAACGCCTTGATTTTATTATTGCCACTTTTAAACAACATCTTTTTGAAGGTGCAGAAGTGTTGGATGTAGGTTGTGGTAACGGCATCATTTCCCGTGGTATTGGAGCACAGGGCTATAAAGTTTTTGGGATAGATATAAGTGAAAAGGCCATTGCAAAGGCAAAAGAGTTAACAACGCTTCCAAACGTAAATTTTGGTGTAATAAGCGCTGAAGAATTAATTGCCGGAGGGAAGAAATATAACGCAGTTGTTTGTTCTGAAGTACTTGAACACCTGGATCATCCCGAAAAACTATTATCTACCTTATATGAGTCACTTGCTGATGACGGCATCCTCATTGTAACGGTTCCTAACGGCAAAGGCCCAAGGGAAACGCTGATTACTAAGCCTATGATCAGCTTGCAAAAGAAGAACAACTGGATGACATCCTTAGTGTTAAAAACAAAAAAGCTACTAGGGTATAAAGGCACAACCATTCAATCAGACGCCGATGACCTTACACACGTACAATTTTTTACTAAAAAAACATTGAATCAGTTAGCAGCGAAAAATAAATTTCAAATTATAAAGTTTGGCGTAACCAATTTTATAGATGATGTGTTTCCCTTTTCCTTGTTTACAAAAAGAGTAAAAGTTTTACAGAAGATAGACGCAAAAATTGCCCAGACATTGCCTCATCAATGTGCAGGCAGTTTTGTTACTGTTTGGAAAAAGCAAATGAATTTATATTGATAATTTAATTGCTGAGTAATTAAAATATATACCTTCGATTGTAGATACGAACTAAGCCCATTCCACCATATCCTCTAAAAATCCTCATTTGATGCAATAGCCGGGGTTTTATTTTATAAGATTTATTCAATACCATTATCCTTGTTGATTAGCTAAGCCAGTCTTCTGAATTAAGAATTACTTATTAAACTGATTAGAATGAAGCGTTTATTATGCTATCTGCTGGTAGCTGTATTTTTTACCCTGTTTGGAAATGGGATAAAATCTGTACAAGCACAGGACGAACAAGCAAGGATGTTCGATCCCAATGACCCCGTAGTAATTTATGATCCGGCAAATCCTCCCGAATTGCCACCGGCGGGGGAAGTAGGCAAATGGGTAAAAACAAACCGTTTAAGCTGGAACACAAGCTCCTTCAAGTGTTACATATATAAAGGCATTCCTTTTAGACTGAAGTATCCGCTTAATTACGATACCACAAAAACATATCCTTTATATGTATTTTTTCATGGCAGGGGAGAGTATGGAACTATCTACGATAACGAATATTCAATGGCACATGGTGGCCAGGTGCATAGAGATGCGGTAGACAAAGGCAAGTTCAACGGATTCTTATTATATCCTCAAAACCAAACAGGAGGATGGAGTTCAACATATTTAACCATTGTTGATCAGCTGATCGAAAATTTCCTGATTCCGCAAGCCAAGGTTGATCCGTTCAGAATTTTTGTAAATGGTTTATCGGCCGGTGGTTCAGCCACATGGTCTTTTTCGATAAAGTACATAAAG
This sequence comes from Flavisolibacter sp., assembly GCA_051952715.1. GTDB lineage: Bacteria > Bacteroidota > Bacteroidia > Chitinophagales > Chitinophagaceae > Flavisolibacter. The sequence goes on along the minus strand of JBQCJM010000342.1, from coordinate 9,938 downwards.
CTTGTAGCGGCTTTTACACCTATAAGTTCATCCACTTCCTCATATATAAATGGGGTTCAGAACTATAAGTACACCCCAATCTGGCATTTTCAGGGAGGTTTAGACGTAGCTCCAACTCCTGGAACAAGCAGAAACCTGGGAAATAACATTTTAGCGGCCGGAGGCAATTATAAATATACCGAGTATCCAAACAGGGGCCATGATTGCTGGAACCAGGCTTGGGCCGAACCGGATTATTTTCCTTTTTATAACAGGGCACATAAGGCTAATCCGTGGCCATCAAACGGACGATTTGAGTTTTGCCCTGGTGATCCTGTCCGCGATACGCTTGGTGTAACGCCTGGTTTTGAAGGTTATGAATGGCGTAAAGATGGCGTTTTGATTCCTGGCGCCAATAGCAATACTTACATTGCTACTGCTTTAGGAACTTATGATTGTAGAATTAAGAGAGGCACTACATGGTCTGTATGGTCTCCAACACCTGCTGTTCTGAAATTGAAAACAGTTACAATTTCGCCTAATATAACAGTAAGTGGATTGACAAGTAATGTTATTCCATCGCTTGATGGAAGTACAAGTGCCCAATTAGAGGTTCCGGAAGGCTATGTAGCTTACAACTGGCAAAAAGATGGAAACTCAACTACTTTAAGTACTACGCGTTTTTTAACTACTTCCACACCGGGGAACTATAAGGTAAAGGTTACTGAAAGATTTGGCTGCTCAAGCGAGTTTTCTCCATTATTCCCGGTTATTAATGCCAATGGTGATAATGGGCCGGCACCTGCAGCTGGTTTAATTGTAACGCCAATTTCAAAAACAGCCATCCAATTAAACTGGAGCCAAAATTCGAACCCATTGTTTAATGAGACAGCGTTTGAAGTATACCAGGCTTCTCAGCTTAATGGTCCTTATCAGTTAGTAGCTGTTACCCCAGCCGATGCAACTGGTGTTGCCATAAACGATCTTAGCTCAGGGACAAAATATTTTTATAAAGTACGGGCAGTGAATAATAATGCTGCGGCTCCTGCCACAGAGCCCGACTCTGCTACCACGCTTGCTGATGTTACGCCACCTACTGCTCCCGGCAATTTGCGGGTAACTTTTGTTACACGTAACTCTGTGGAATTGGTATGGGAACCTTCTACCGATGATGTGGAAGTGACGAAATACGACGTATACATAAACGGTATAAAAACGTATGTAACAGAAAGCACTATTTTCACAGTATATAATCTCACACCGAATAAAACCTACAACTTTACCGTAAGAGCCAGAGACTTTGCCGACAATAACTCTCCCTTTAGTAACCAGGCAACAGCTTCTACAATATTTACTGGCTTAAGCTATAAATTTTATACAGGAAGTTGGAATGCATTGCCAGACTTTAATGCACTGAGTCCTGCAGGCACAGGTTTCATGAGAAATGTGGACATAACGTCAAAATCCGGCACTGATAATTTTGGATTTTTATGGGAAGGATTTATAAAAATTCCGGTCAACGGTTCTTATACTTTCCGAACCAATTCTGATGATGGCAGTAAACTGTATTTAAGCACTTACGGATTTAACAAAACAGCGCTGGTCAACAACGACGGTGCGCATGGCACACAGGATGCGGATGGAACCATTACACTAAATGCAGGTGTTTATCCTATTTCAATTGTTTATTTTGAAAAAACCGGTGGAGAGTCAATGACAGTTTCATGGAAAACGCCACAAACAGGGAATAACTTTGTCAAAATACCTGATAGCGTTTTCACTGAAGCACCAATTATAAATGGACAGCCACCAGCAAGACCATCTAATTTATCGGCCACAACAGCATCTTACAACCGTATTAATTTAAGTTGGACCGACAACAGTAATAATGAAACAGGTTTTGAAATTCTTCGATCTACAGATCGGTTTAGTGGATTTTCGGCAATTGTCAAAACAGCACCTAACGTTACTACTTATAAAGACACTTTGCCTTTCCCAGACACCATTTATTATTACCGCATCAGGGCTATTAATCAATATGGAGAATCGGCATTTGATAAGGATGAGGGGAATGGTGTAAATTACCTTTACTACGAAGTATCAGGATTAAGTTCATTGCCTGACTTCAATACGCTTACTCCGGTAAAAGCCGGACGTGTTGCCACATTTGGCTTAGGCATGCAATCAAGAAGCAACAATTTTGCTTTAAAGTTTGATGGTTTCATCAACATTTCAACAGCCGGTACTTATACCTTCTCCACCATTTCGGATGCAGGTTCGAAGCTTTACATAGGCGGGTACAATGAAGCAAATCTTGTTGTAAACAACGATGGTGTTCATGGAAGAGTAGAACGCTTTGGAAGCAAAACGCTGGCACCTGGACTTTATCCTGTTACAGTCACCTACTTTGTGCCAGCCAGAACCGCTTCATTAAATGTAAACATTTCCGGCCCCGGATTTACTAAACAAGCTATTCCTGTAGCCTTGTTAGGAACTCCGTTTGTAAATGCAAGAACACTTGCCTTGCCTGGTATGCCTATTGCGCCGGATAATTTGGTGGCATCTGCAGTTTCTCCAACAACTGCAAACCTTACATGGAACGACAATGCCACTAACGAAGAAAGCTATGAAGTGTACAGGTCCAGTAATGGTAATTCCAATTTCATACGCATCGAAACCTTACCGGAGAACACGACTTCGTATGTGGACTCCAATCTGTTTGCTAATTCTGTTTTTTATTATAAAGTAAAAGCAGTGAATGTTGGTGGCTCGGCGTCAAGTAATGAAGACAGCGCAAAGACAACGAATAATTTACCTGTCATCACAGCTATTGACAACCAGTTCATGCGGTACGGTACTCAACTTCAACTTCCTTTCTTTGCTGCAGACCAGGATCCTGAATCTTTAACCATAGATTTCGGAGGTACTTTGCCAGCTTTCGCCACGTTTACACCCGATGGCAATGGCAAAGGAACGCTTTCATTTAACCCACAGCAGGCAAACCAGGGGAATTATATTATCAACGTTTCTGTTACCGATCAAAATGGCGGCACAGCAAACGCTTCTTTCCAACTTACGGTAAATGATAATTATAACCCTGTAATTGGTACTGTAAATAATATAACGCTGAATGAAAAGCAGTCGGCACAAATTGCATTGACAGCAACTGATCAAAATGCGTCAAATCAGCTAACATGGTCTTTTGATGGATTGCCTTCATTTGCATCGGTTAATACAAACGGTGGAAACGTTCAGATTAACCTTACGCCGGGGTACACCGATGCAGACACTTATGTTGTGAAGGCACGTGTGGAAGACGGAAATAACGGGTTTGATACCGCCTCTTTTGTTATTACAGTAAATGATGTGGATGTTAACAGGAAGTTTTATATCAATTTCAACAAAGGATATAATGTAACAGGTGTTTGGAATAATTTAGACATGGCTCCAGCTTTAAATGCTTCAAGAACCGGGTTTAAAGATGACAGGGGAAATGTTTCAACTGTTGGAATGAAAGTTATGTCGGATTGGGCAGCCAATGGCAGCTCTCACGGAACTGGTGCAGTTACAGGTGATGACAGCGGCATTTATCCTGACCTGGTAATGAAGACCGGTTGGTACTCAGGCAAGATCAAGCAAACATTCCAATACAATGGATTGAATCCTTCGCTTGCTTATAATTTTATCTTCTTTGGAAGCAAAAATGTAACGACCGATAAAAGTGCTATTTATACAATAAACGGAACAAGCGTTACCTTAAATGCGGCTAACAACACTACACACACAGTATCAATCAACGGCGTTTTTCCTGATGCTAATGGAATCATTACAATTAACATGCAGAATGCGCCAACTTCATCTTACGCCTATTTGAATGCCATGGTTGTTGAAAGCAGGTACGATGATGGTACAACGCCTGCTAATCCTACTAAATTGAGTGGTGTTTTTGAAAATGGCAAAGTGCAGCTTACATGGAAAGATGTGGCTTACAATGAAAATGCTTATGAGGTGTATCGTTCCTCTGATGCAAATACAGGTTTTGTTCTTTTAGCCACAAAAGGAGATAATACTTCCTCGTATAGCGATAGTGATGTAGTGGCAAATCGTACGTATTATTATAAGGTTAGGGCCATTGGTTCAAACGGCAATTCAGATTACTCTGCTGTTGCAGAAGTTATCGTACCAAACCTGGCGCCAGAGCTGAATGGAGTGACAGATCAAAATTTAAAAAACGGGCAAACGGCAACACTTAATATTGTGGCAAGTGATGATCCTGCAGATGTTCTTACAATTTCAGCAAGCAATCTGCCTTCTTTTGCAGCGCTAACTGATAATGGTAATGGCACGGCTACTTTGGTTATGAATCCTCAGATAAGCGACTTAGGCTCTTATTCAAACATCAATATTGCTGCAGTCGATAACCATGGTGCTGTAACTGAAAAAAGCTTTACAATAAACGTAACCAATAACGATTTGGGTTCGATATATGTAAACTTTAATTCCACGTTGCCCGAGCCTTTGCCCTGGAATAGCTTCAACGCTTCGCCAAGGGCAGGTACAAGCCTAAACAATTTAAAAGATGAAGCAGGAGCCAGTACCGGCGTGAATATAACTTTAGTAGATGCATGGAAAGGCGCCAACTCAGCTGGAGCAATTACCGGAACTAACACAGGCGTGTTTCCTGACAATGTAATGAAGACCTATTACTACGAATCTACGACCAGTGTAAGACGCTTACTTTTAAGTGGTCTTTCGTCTTCAAAGAAGTATAACATAGTTCTTTTCCCAGGTTATAGTAAGTCGGGCACCATACTTACAAACTACACTATAGGCGGCCAGACAATAACCGTTAATGCAGCCGGTAATACTTCAAAGGTGGCCAAGTTTAATGGCTTATCGCCTGATGCTAACGGGCAAATAACTATCAGTGTTGCTAAGGATCCTGCGTCTACTTATGCCTTTATCAATGCCATGGTTATCCAGTATTATGATAATGGTCTATTGTTAGCCCCGGTAAATCTGACAGCAACCGGTGTTTCAAAATCCCAAATCAACCTAAAATGGAGCGATAATTCCGAAGAAACAGGCTTTGAAATTTGGCGTTCAACTTCTGCAAACGGTAGTTATTCACTGGTGACAACAACCGCGGCCAATGTAACCTCTTATAATGATGGCGGGCTTGCAGAAAATACCACTTATTACTATAAAATAAGAGCAAAAGCTGGCGCTAATGTTTCATCATATAGCAATATAGCCAGTAGTTCAACATTCTCTTATGTTGTAGAAATAAATTTCAATCTCGACAATCCTGCAGCAAGTCCATGGAATAACACGAATAGTTTGCCTGAACAATTTGCTTTCTATCAAAACCTGATAAATGATCAGGGTAACCCGTCAGGGCTGGATATGACAATTGTCGACAACTTCTCTGGCATCAATCCGGATGGTATGAATACAGGAAACAATTCCGGAGTTTATCCTGACAATGTAATGCGTTCTTCCTATTATCTTGGAAAAGGTGTTTCAGCTACATTGCGCATAGATGGGTTAAGCCAAACCAACGAATACAATTTCGTATTCTTTGGCAGTCGCAATGGTGGCGGCGACCGTACTACCATTTACACAATTGGTGATCAAAGTGTTTCTCTGAACGCTTCTTACAACACCAGCAATACAGTGCAAATAAGCCATGTGAAACCTGATGAAAACGGATCTGTATTCATTAAGAGTTCTTTGGGAGCCATAGCACAGTTTGGGTACTTCAACTCGTTGGTGATTCAAGGATATAGTACTATACCTGCAGATAATAACGACAACAATAACTTCATTACTAAAATCAATAGCGATGGAACCAATACAATTGGAGTGATAGCAAGCGTGGCAAAAAGTGAAACTAAAGAACAACTTTCTGAAACTGCGATTAAAGTATATCCTAATCCATTCCAAAATAGTGTAACAATAAAACTATCTCTGCCACAACAATCGCCAGCACTTTTCATTAAGATTGCAGATATGTCTGGAAGAATTGTTGGCACACAAGAGTTTAAAAATGTTGCAAAAGGAGAATGGCAGCAGCAAATCAACCTTGATAAAACTATAAAGCCAGGAATGTATTTGCTTTACATTGAAGGCTTGCCAAATGAACAAAGGAGGGTTGTTAAGCTTCTCAAAATGAAATAAGAAACCCTTGTTAAAGCAGGCTGGTTAAATTAACTTTGACCAGCCTGCTTCTTTTAATAACTAACGAAATCTCAATGGAATTAAAGTATTTTTTCAGAGCGCTTTTACGTAGAAAATGGGTAATCATTTTATGTGTTGCAATAGCTGTAGGCGCTACTTATTTTCTTACCCTGAATGAAAAAAAAGAATATTCATCCTATGCCCAGATAGCTACAGGATTTACTACTACCGATGATATAAAATTCTCTGACGACAAGTTGAGCCTGCCCCAAATTGACGTGAAGTTTAATAATCTCATCGAAAACTTTACGTCGCCCAAAGTGCTTAGCTTTCTTTCTTACGACCTGATGCTTCATGACCTGACGGAAAAACAACCGTTTAAGCGTTTAGAGCCCAAAGTAAATAGCGAAGCGCTTAAGAAAATTAAAACTGACGACGCGGTTAAAATTCTTAATGACAAGCTTATGCGCTTTCAGGTTTTAGACCCTTCTGTACCTGAAGAGGGGCAATTATTAAACTACATTTATTTATACAATTATGATGTAGGCTCTATACAAAACAACTTGTCTGTAAATCGCATTCCGAAAACCGATTATGTAAATATTTATTACAAATCTGTCAACCCAAATCTTTCTGCTTTTGTAGTAAATACCTTGATTAAGGAATTTCAAAATTTCTATTCTCAAAACAGGCGTCAGCGGTCCGATACATCAATTGCCACGCTCGATTCATTGGTTAGGGAAAGGAAAAAAGATCTTGATGCTAAAATTGATGCTAAAACCAGTTTTATGTCCAGCAAGGGAATTGTGGACGTTAATATGGAAGGATCTAACAAACTTCAGCAAATAAGCAATTTTGAAAATCAGTTAGCACAGGAAAGGGGCAATAAACAAAACCTTACATATCGTATTTCGCAATTAGCCGGCCTTATACAACAAGCAAGGGCTGGTTCTTCCGTTAGCAGTCCTTCCAACAGCACTACGGATAACGAAGCTTACATCACCCTTAAAAACCAATATAACCAGCTTTATAAAGATTATATTCAAAAAGGAGCCTCCGATCAGCAAATGAAACGAGACCTTGATGATTTAAGAAGAAGAATTCAACAGCTACAGCCGGCAAACACAGATGTGTCTACTCCTCAGGATAATACAAACTTAGAAAATCTGGTACAACTTAAGCTGGATGCCGAAGGACAACTGAGGGCAACAAATGAAAAGATCAACCTTATTCAGGGTATGATCAATCAATTAAATGGCGGGTTGAATGTAATGGCTTCAAAAGGAGCCAGTGTAGAACAGTTGGAAAGAGAAATTCAACTTGCTTCAGGAGAATACACCAGGGCAAAGGAAAAGCTGAATACAGCACTTAATATAAATGGATTAGGTTCAGATTCATTTAGACAAACCGTTTTTGGAGAACCGGCTTTTCAGCCAGAGCCCACTTATAGATGGCTGAAAATAGCATTGGCCGGTATTTGTGCTTTTGTGCTTAGCTCTATGGTTATTATTTTCCTGGTGTTTGTTGATAATTCTATTAAATCTCCTTCTCAATTTCAAAAGCTGACACATTTGAAATTATTAGGTATTGTAAACTCTATCAACTTTAAAAGAAATGTGCTTCAGGAGATCGGCCAGTTCAATGGTGAGGACAAATTAAGAGATGACACTTTCAGAGAGTTGTTGAGGAAGTTGCGCTATGAAATTGAAAACAGTGGTAAAAAGATTTTTCTTTTTACCAGTACAGAGCCGCAACAGGGGAAAACCACGTTGATACAGGCCTTATCGTATAGCTTAAGCCTTGTAAATAAAAAAGTGTTGATCATTGATACAAATTTTTGTAATAATGATTTGACCACTTTAATAGCTGCAAACCCTGTATTGGAAAAATTTCACCTGAATGGAAAGCCTTTTAGGTTTCAGGATATGGAATCTTTCATTACCAAAACAGGTGTACACGGTGTTGATATTATTGGTTGCGAAGGTGGAGATTATACGCCACGGGAAATATTACCACACAACCATTTATTGAATTATTTAAATGAACTTACAACGGTTTATGATTTTATTTTCCTTGAAGGTGCACCCTTGAACGGCTATACTGATACAAAAGAATTGATTCATTATGTAGATGGAATAATTGCTGTATTCTCTTCAGAGTCTTCTTTGTCGGGAGCGGATAAAGAGTCTATTAAATTTTTTAAACAAAACGAGCATAAATTTCTGGGTGCTATTTTAAATAAGGTGGGGGCCGACAACCTGGACATGTAATATTAAGATATGTTTTTAGCAGCCAGAAAAAAAAACACCTCATACAAGCCTCTTCAAATAAGCATAGGGCAGAATAGGATACCATGGGTATATGATGCCCGTGGTATAGCTATTATGCTTATAGTGTACAGGCATGTTGTTTTAGGCATGAAATTTTCTGGAGTAGAAGTAAGCCCTATCATGTACAACCTTCAAATGCTTTTTTTTAATTTCAGAATGCCTGCCTTTTTTATCCTATCAGGCGTGTTTATTGTAAAAAGTTTAAAAAGAAGATCAGAAATAGCAGTGGCAAAAGATAAGGTAAGCAATTTATTATATCCTTATATTTTATGGGCTTGTATAACCTTATTATTACAAATTTGCTTTAAACAATTTTCCAACGCAAGGCGGGAATGGGATGATTTTGAAAATATCATTTTACATCCCAGGGCACTTGATCAGCTCTGGTATCTTTTTGCGCTATTTAATACAAGCATTCTGTTTTTGTTTTTGAATAAAATTTCCGGAAACAACAAATGGGTTCAAATCGCTGTTGCTATAGCATTGCATGTTCTTTCATTTTACTTAACGCAATATGATTTCTTTTCAGACTTTTTTTATTTCTATGGATATTTTTTAACCGGTGCATTGTTGTCAGACGCACTTATAGATCCTAAGAGAAGGGATAAAATATTAAAGATATCTTACCTCAAATGGATATTTCCTCTTTTTGTAATTGGTCAGTGGTTTTGGTTTACGCACCAGGATAGTAAAGGATATTATGAATTCATTTTTTTGGTTATAAACTATATTGGATGTTATTTTCTTTTTATGGTGGCCTTACTCATTTCTAAAAGTAACAGGAACGAATGGCTGACTATAATAGGACGGTATTCGTTATATATCTACATACTGCACGTGCAGATAGCTGCTATCATCAGGAAAATTTTGAGAGATATGTACCCTGAAATTGATCCATGGTTATTGCTGTCAATTTGTTTTATAAGCGGTATTGTTTTACCTGTACTTATAGTTTCGGGTTTTAAAAAGTATGGAATAGAAAGATTGTTTACTTTGAAACCAAGCCATTCCTCATGAAAGCTGCGAAAAAATACAGCTACTGGATACAGTCGAGCAAGTTTACGGCTATTACCAAATTCTCCATTTTGTTCTTTGGTATTTTGTCTTTTATCATATTGGCAAGAATGCTGGGACCATCAGATTTTGGTGTTTGGGGATTGTTTATGACCATTAGCTCCATTACAGAAACTGCACGCATATCGCTTATCCGCAACGCTTTTATCAGGTTTACAAATCAAACCGAAAAGCACGAACACGCAGGCCTGCAGGCTTCGGCTTTCACACTTAGTTTTTTGGTAAGCATTGTTCTTGCTTTGTGTTTTTTTGGCTTGTCAAATCAAATAGCTATATGGTTAAAAGCGCCGGGACTTGATGTTATGCTGCGATGGTATTCCCTGGCACTTTTGATCAACACGGTTTTTGCTCATTGCGAAATGACATCAATTGCCA
>JBQCJM010000341.1:0-4550 GCA_051952715.1 Flavisolibacter sp. | reverse complement strand
GAAAGAAGCTACTCTAAAATCCCAGCCTTGTGTTTTTTGTGCTTCTACTTCCTGCTTCGCTTGTTTTTTTACTTCTTTAGCTGCCTGGTTTTTACCAAGCCTGATAACAGATTTAGAATTATTTAGCGTTAATGCATCCAAATAAATTTTGTTATTCTGCAGGTCAATTAATTTGCTGGTGCCTTTCAGTTGCCCAAGATTGAGTGTAGCATAAAAAGCCGAAACTTCATTGTCCATCTGGATATTGATCTTAGAAAGATCAATAGTGCCGAGGCTCAATTGCATTGGCGTTGGTTTTGCTGCATCTGCAAGGTCTTTTGACAAAGGTTCTGGTTTTACCAGCGGTTTAAATTGCTTAATGCGTGCCTGCACATTTCTGGCAATAATGGTGGGAATGTCGAAGTGAAAAGTATAAGGATCAAGCGTATCAATGGTGGCAGAAAAATTACCAATATGCGTAAAGATGTCATTACCCGTTATGGCATCAGTAAATGTGAGCCTGATATTTTCCAGCGTTACATCGCTGATGTTTAGTTTCATAGGCGCTGTTTGCGCTGTGTCCGGATTTTTGTTTTGCTCTGATGTAAAAGCATCTACAATAAACTGGTAATTAAAAACAGTATCCGGTAAAACCCTTTTGATCTTGGCCGTAATATTTTGCAGCTCTATATCTTTTATCTGCACTTCATTGGAAAACAATTTTAGAAAGCTGATATGTGTTTTAACAGAGCCACCGGCCAACAAAGTATCTTTCGTTTTGTCTTCGAGATAAATATTTTCAAGGTTTACTTTCCCCGAAAGGCCAAAAGAAATACTCCCGATCTCAACCCTTGTTTTTAATTTTTCCTGCAAGTAATGCTGCACTTTGCCGGTTAAAAAATGCTGAACAGGCGGCGTTAAGACGAGGATGAAAACCAACACAATAAACAGGAAAAGGAAGAGAACAACTTTCAAAAATATTCTTCCAATTTTACGGGGATAATTGATGCTTTTTTTTTCTTCTTCCATGGGTGTGTTGATCAGGCTTCAAAAGGTTCACAAATAACAGACCTTGCCTGAAATGGTTATAAACCGGCCCAATGGAAATGAACTTATTGAAGATACTGCACCATTACAGGCTGTTTGTAGAACAATTTCTACAGGAAACCCGCAGTAACAGTCTAAGGCATAAGGCGTAAAGGGAAGTTGCGAACTACAATTGTTTTAAACTTTTAGACTTTATGGCTTGTACCGAATACCTTTCACCCTATACCTCAAACTTCTCAATTGATCCATGCTAATTGTTTTCTTATCATTTATCAATAAATACTCATTTTGTTTCGTGTTAAGTTTGCATTCCAAATAAACTATCAATACCTTGCGGAGCTATTTTTTTATACGTTTCAAAAATGTGAAAAATATATAAGTGGCAAGGTAAACAATAGCTTAGGTGTGGGTGAACGTGTAAGTTTGCATTTTCTAAACCTGATAGATAATTAACAGAACCGGGTATATTGATTTTAGCATTGGAACAAGATGCCGGAGAACCAAGACTGTAAAACAAATCTGTGCTAAGCAGGTTTACAGATCATGCATTCCTTCCTAAAGTTATTATTCCCTTTATTAGCGATTGCGAAGTTGAACAGAGAGCACTTAAATTAAAATTAGTAATGGACCATCATAGACTTCACTATCAATTAAGCAAATGGTTTTTAGCAGCTACTTTGCTTTTGCTGGTGAATACTGCATTTGCACAAAACACTACGGTATCGGGCATTGTAATAGATGCGGATACTAAAGACCCGATTGCTTTTGCCAGCGTTTACTTTAAAGGCGCAAAGGGCACTACTGCCGATTCTACCGGGCATTTCGAGCTAAACACTTCAAGGATCGTTAACCAGTTGGTTGTATCTTATATAGGGTATAAAACCAAGGTTGTTTCTATTAAAAACGGTGCTAACCAGGTAGTTGACGTGGAGCTGAAATTGGATGAATCGAAAGATCTCAGTAAAGTAGTTGTAAAAAGTAAAAAGAAGATCAATTATCGTAATAAGGATAATCCTGCTGTTGAACTGATTCGCCGCGTTATTGCCAATAGAGACAAAAACAGACCAGAATTTTATGATTATGTAGAGTATGAAGAGTATGAGAAACTGCAGTTGTCACTAAGTAGAATTTCAGAAAAAGTGGGCAATCTTAAATTGTTAAAGCCTTTCCATTTTCTTTTACAAAACGTTGATACTACAAAAATTCCCGGCAAATCACTCATTCCCGTTTATTTGGAAGAGAGATTGTCGAACAATTATTTCCAGAAAAATCCTGAGAAACATAAAACTATTATAGAGGCTGACAAAAAAGTGAACTACGGTGAGTTTATAGATAGTAATGGTGTCAGTTCTTATCTTAACCGCTTGTACGAAGACGTAGATATTTACGATAACAACATATCGCTTTTTACCCGTGAATTTTTAAGTCCAATTGCCGACATGGCGCCAACATTTTACATGTTCTTCATTCGTGACACTGTTACTGATGCGTCGGGTAAGAAGCTGGTAAAAATGTATTTCACACCACGTAACACAAACGATTTTTTATTCAGGGGTACCATGTTTATTACGCTTGACAGCAACTATGCTGTACAAAAGCTGAACATGACGGTGAGTCCGAACATTAATTTAAACCTGGTACGTGAAATGTACATCAACCAGGATTTTGAACAAAACCCTGCCGATGGAAAATATCATTTGATAAAAAGTAACATACTGGCCGAAGCCAGTTTGACCAAACGAAAGACCAACGGCATTTTTGGTGAAAGAACAGTGTCGTACAAAAACTATAAAATCAACCAGCCAAGAGATCCCAGCTTTTACGAAGGACCCTCTACTGTGGTGGTTCAAAACCAGTGGAACAGGGATAGTTTTTTGCTGGCTCACCGTCACGATACGTTAACTGTAGCAGAAGCTAAAGTGTACACCAACGTTGACAGTTTAAAAAGGCTTCGTTCCTTCAGGCGTTTTATGGATGTGGCTAATATTCTTTTAGCCGGCTATAAAAATTTCGGCAAGTTTGAGATCGGTCCGGCTAATACATTTTATAGCTTCAATCCTGTGGAAGGTTTCAGGTTGCGTTTTGGCGGCCGAACCACGCCTAAACTCAGTAAGCGTATCTATTTTGAAACCTATGGTGCTTATGGCTTTAAAGATGAAAAGTGGAAAGGCTTTGGGGCACTTACTTATTCACTGAACAATAAATCAATTTATTCCTTTCCGCTTAATTATATAAAAGTCAGTGCACAGCGTGAAACAAGAATTCCGGGGCAGGAACTGCAATTTGTGCAGGAAGATAATTTCCTGCTTTCTTTTAAAAGAGGCAAGAACGATAAATGGCTTTACAACACTATTTACCGCTTAGATTATGTGCATGAATTTGCCAATCATTTTTCATACGATATTGGTTTTAAAAACTGGAGGCAGGAGCCTGCAGGAGCCATTGAATATATTAAACAGAATAATACCGGCTTTGTAAAAGACTCATCTATCACTACAACCGATTTGTCGCTTGAGCTGCGTTGGGCACCAGGTGAACAGTTTTACCAGGGAACGGTTTTCCGCATTCCTATTATTAATAAATATCCCATTTTCAGGTTCCGTTATATTAAAGGAATAAAAGGGCCGTACAATGGTCAATACAATTACGACAACCTGAATCTTTCTATTTCAAAAAGAGTGTACATGTCACAGTTCGGTAACAGTGATGTGATACTGGAAGGCGGTTATATTTTTGGGAAATTACCTTATCCTTTGCTAACTATACACAGGGCTAACCAAACATACGCTTACCAATTGGCTTCCTACAACCTAATGAACTTTTTGGAATTTGTAAGCGACCGTTATGCAAGCCTTAATATTGATCATCATTTCAACGGTTTTATATTTAACCGCCTGCCATTAATAAAGAAGTTGGATTTGAGAGAGGTGGTTACGGCAAAAATTTTATATGGTGGTGTTCGCAGCGAAAACAATCCGGAGGTTCATCCCGATCTGTATCGCTTTCCTTCGGCCAACGGCATGCCTACCACTTTTACATTGAATGACGGTCCTTATATTGAAGGTAGCGTGGGCATTAGCAATATCTTTAAATTGCTGCGGGTAGATGTGGTAAAAAGATTTACTTATCTTGATCATCCTGAAATTGCCAAATGGGGCATAAGAGGGAGGGTAAGATTTGAGTTCTAAAAAATTATTTTAAATAATAAAAGCTTCCGCAAGGAGGCTTTTATGTTTGTGGCTGCTAAGGCTATATTTTCTGATCCAGGTAAATTGTTTCACTGAATAAATGTAAATTGACCATTACATAAAATGCATCTTTGGTACCATTAATAAATTGACAGGCATGAGAAAACTGGTTTTATTTTTTTGCGTTTGTATTTTCAATTTGGTTACCGTAGCTATTTATGGGCAAACTAAAAAACAATTTGCGGTAATTGCATATTACGCAGGTAAAAATCCGTTACAATTAGACAGCTTTGCAACAGATAAGTTAACGCATATTATTTTCAGTTTTTGTCATTT
>JBQCJM010000340.1:0-11510 GCA_051952715.1 Flavisolibacter sp. | reverse complement strand
CAGTTGAATATACCATTACCATTACTACCGGCAATGGCTGTAAGGTGGTAGATACCTTGCGTGTGTTGGTTCCGGAAGCTGCTCCGGATATTTATTCTGACATTTTTGTGCCGAAGGCATGGAGCCCGAACAAAGACGGCAATAATGATAAGTTGCGTCCACTGTGTGTGCACATCAAAGAAATTTATTACTTCCGCATATTTGACCGTTGGTGACAACTGATGTTTGAAACCAATGAAATCGGCAAAGGATGGGATGGCATCTTTAATGGTAGAGAACAGGTACAGGATGTATATACCTGGACATTGGAGGCGATAGGCGAAGATGGTAAACATTTCAAGAAAAGCGGTAATTCTATCTTACTGAGGTAACTTTATATGTGAGCTTATGAAAAAGATCCAAAAGGCTGCGTTGATCATCATGATATTACTGTGCAACTACTGCTACGGGCAGGATCCCAGCTTCTCGCAGTTTTTTTCATCGCCTTTAAATATTAATCCGGCGCTTACCGCTAATATTAATGCAGACTGGAGGCTTATTTCCAACCTCAGAGATCAATGGATTGGCCCGGCAGCACCTTACATGACAGGTTCTATATCTTACGACAGGAAAATAATGCAGGACAAAATACCCGGCGTTGAGGAAGGCAATGTGATGGGAATAGGAGGGATGCTGATGATGGACAGGGCCATGGGCGGCGTGGCAAAAAGCGTTTGGGCATCGCTGAATCTTTCCTATCAAATTAAATTGACCAATGGCGATGTGAAACACAAATTGGGAATTGGTTTCGGCGGCATTTATGGTCGCCGGCATGTTGATTTTACACGGCTTGATTGGGAAGAACAATTCACCGGTTATGGCTTCAATATAAATCTTCCCACTGGCGAAGCTGCGCTTTCTGAAATGAAGCCTTACATTTCAGCAAGCACAGGATTAACTTATAGCATTACTGCCGAAAAAAGTAATGTAGATTTTGGTGTGGCGCTTTTTCATTTCAACAAACCCAAGCAAACTTTTTTGGAAAATGATAACCAGATACTTGCTATGCGTAAAGTGGCTCATGCCAATTTCGAAACTTTTTTGAATGAGCGAACGGTTTTAAACCTCAATGGTATTTACCAGTTTCAGGATGAAGCAAAATATTTTTCTGTAGGT
Source organism: Flavisolibacter sp. (assembly GCA_051952715.1). Lineage (GTDB taxonomy): Bacteria > Bacteroidota > Bacteroidia > Chitinophagales > Chitinophagaceae > Flavisolibacter. The sequence goes on along the minus strand of JBQCJM010000340.1, from coordinate 10,355 downwards.
GGTGCGGTGGGCTATTATTTGGAAGATGCAAACCAGTCTATCATTAATGCAGGTGTTTGGTATTGGTCTAAAAATGCCATTGTACCTTACGTGGGATTAGGATACAAGGACATGCAGTTTGGGGTGAGTTACGATCTTACGGTCTCAAAACTGAACCAGGCCACACGCAAGCCCAATACGTTTGAAGTATCGGTTATTTTGCGGGGAACAAAATCGCCAAGCGGCATCATTCCTTGTCCGTGGAAGTGATTGCATTGACGCTTTATTATGTTACAGGTTTTGTGAGATGTGGAACAGCAGATGTGAGAGCAAGAGTGACTATATTGCTATCTTTTTATAACATCGTCTTCTATGGTACTTGTTGCTTATTTTAAGATTAAGGAACGGTTATGCGTTTGCCATTGGAGTATGGCTTTAATCTAAATAACACAAACGTTTACAAACTTCAATAGCTTGTAAACGTTTGCATAAAATAAAAGGAAATGAACTGCACTTACTTAACCAATGTAAATGCTATTTCTTTTATATCAGCTGAATTGGTGCCGATCATCAGTTTAAAATCTCCAGGTTCCGCTACCCACTTTAAATCGCTGTTGTAAAATTTCAGATCGTCAATGCCAATAGTGAACGAAACAATTTTGGATTCACCTGCTTGCAATGATATTTTTTGAAATCCTTTCAACTCTTTCACTGGCCTTGTTACGCTGCCTACCATATCGCGAATGTATAGCTGCACGGTTTCTTTCCCTTGTCTTGTACCGGTATTGGTTACCGTTACTATTGCCGTGATCTTATCGCCTGGATGCATTTGGTTCTTACTCAATTTTATATCGCCATACTGAAAAGTTGTATAGCTCAAGCCGTAACCAAAAGGATATACAGGTTCGTTTGACACATCTAAATAATTAGAACGGAATTTTTGAAACCATTTTCCTTCATCCAGTGGACGACCGGTGTTTTTGTGATTGTAATACAGGGGTACTTGTCCTACGTTTTGGGGGAACGTGGTTGTAAGCTTTCCCGAAGGATTGACATCACCGAACAACACATCGGCAATGGCATTGCCTGCTTCGGAACCGCCAAACCAAACGTTTAAAATAGCGGGTACATGTTCTGCTTCCCATTTGATGGCGAGGGGCCTTCCGGTAAACAACACCAGCACTACGGGCTTGCCTGTTTTTAGCAAAGCATTCAGCAGGTTTCTTTGTGTTTCCGGAATTTCAATATTGCTGCGGCTGGCGCTTTCACCGGTCATTTCTGCAGACTCGCCGAGGGCGGCTACAATAACATCGGCATTGGCTGCTACACTTAAAGCTTCACCTAACATTTCAGTAGCCGAACGAGGATCACGATGCAAAGTTTTGCCAAACATGGTGGCTCTTTCTTCAAGCAAACTATCGGCATCTAAATTAGAGCCTTTGGCATAAACCAATTTTGCATTGTTACCAATGGCGTTTTGCAAACCTGCCAACACAGAAACGGGTTTTGAAAAATCGGTAGCTACGCTCCAGGTGCCGGGCATGTTTTCTTTGGCATCGGCCAATGGCCCAATCAATGCAATGGTGCCGCTTTTTTTCAATGGCAATGTGTTGTTTTGATTTTTTAACAACACAAAAGTTTCCGCTGCTATTTCTCTTGCCGCTTTTAAATTCTCAGGCGTATAAATTTCTGTTTTTGATCTTTCAATATTGCAATAGCGATAAGGGTCTTCAAACAATCCTAATTTGTATTTTGCTTCCAACACTCTTCTGCAGGCAGCATCAATATCTTTTTGTGTAACCTTTCCCTGCTGCAAAGATTTTTTCAACGTGGTTAAAAATCCTTCACCTACCATATCCATATCCACACCGGCTTTTAATGCAAGCGCAGAAACGGTTTGCAGATCGCCAAGGCCATGCGCCGTCATTTCATTGACGGCTGTGTAATCAGTAACTACAAAACCTTTGAAGCCCCATTGCTTTCTTAACACATCGGTCATTAACCATTTGTTAGCTGTAGCCGGAATACCATCTACTTCGTTGAAAGAAGTCATAACGCTTCCGGCACCTGCATCAACAGCTGCTTTGTACGGAGGGAAATATTCGTTATACATCCTGATGTGGCTCATGTCCGTGGTGTTATAATCTCTACCACCTTCTGCTGCGCCATACAAAGCAAAATGTTTTACACAAGCCATAACAGTATTATCTTTTGAAAGATCGTTTCCCTGGTAACCTTTTACCATGGCCTTTGCTATTTGAGAACCCAGATAAGGATCTTCGCCGCTGCCTTCTGCAATGCGCCCCCAGCGTGGATCACGGGCTATATCCACCATGGGCGAGAACGTCCAGCAAATACCATCGGCGCTGGCTTCAATGGCTGCAATGCGGGCACTGCGTTCAATTGCTTGCATGTCCCAACTGCATGACAGACCTAACGGAATAGGGAAGGAAGTTTGATAACCATGAATGACATCCATTCCAAAGATCAGCGGAATTTTTAAGCGGCTGTTTTCAACGGCTATTTTTTGCACGTCTCTTATTTTTTCAACCCCTTTAATATTGAATAAACCACCCACTTTTCCCTCTCTTATTTTTTGGGCAATGCCGGAACTGGAAGCCTGTCCTGTAGTAATATCCCCGGCACCCGGCAGATTGAGCTGCCCCAGTTTTTCATCCAATGTCATTTTGCTCATCAGGTTGTTAATGAACTGATCCATCTTTGCATTGGTATTCGTTTTTACCTGTGCGGTAGTTGTTGTAGATACAATAACAAAGGTTGATAGAAACAATAGTGTAAGCCGATTCATATTTCGATAGATTATTTGAGTAGATAAGGTTGAATAACTTTTCGCCAGATGGCGTATCCTTTTTCGTTCATGTGCAAACTGTCGGAAAGAAAAATATCTTGCCTGGGTTGGTTGTTTACCAGCATGGGATCAAACACATTGATGAATGAAGTATTCTTTTGTTTTTTTAAAAACTTTTTTATCTGTGCATTTGCCTGCTGCATTTTTGAAAATAATTGAATGCGTCTTGGGCTTGGCTTGATGGAAACAAAAGCAATGTTGGCTTTGGGTACATCAGTTCTGATCAAATGAAAAAGCTGTTTAAATCGTTTAACAACAATATCGGGTGTAACGGTATCGGAAGAGGCCAGGTCGTTATCACCGCAATAAATCACTACCTGTTTTGGATGATAAGGCGCAATGATTTCTTTTTCATAACGAATGACGTCGGGCAGGATAGAGCCGCCAAAGCCCCGATTGATGATTTTATGATCTGGAAAGTAGGATTGTACATCCGTCCACTTTCTGAAAGAAGAACTGCCCACAAATAAAATGGCATTTCCCGGTGGAAAGGAAATGCTGTCCTGTGTTTTAAAAGCTTTTATTTCATTGGCGAACGGTGCCTGCGCCTGAACGTTAAATGCCTCAAAAAATAAAAGCGGTGCAAGAAAAAAAAAGGTTAGAAGTTTTTTCATGAATTTGCTTTAAAAATACTGTTTAAAAATTACTCCACTCTTACCACATTAGTTCTTTTGGATACACCATTTTCATTAATGGCTTCAATTTGAAAATAGTAAGGCTTTTCCTTGTCCATGCCTTTATAATAATATTCATTGGCACTGTAGATCATAATATTGTTGTACAATTTGTCCGGCGCTGTCCCCATGTAAATATTGTAGGCATAAGCATTATCTACCGGTCTCCATTTGATCCATGCACTGCGTTTATCTTTTTCTGTGCGCAGCACCATAAAGTTTTGAACTGTATCAGGAGCGTTACCATTGCCTTTTCCAAATACACGCAGGCCGCTGATGGCAAATTTACCCGTGGGCATGTGAACATTTTCAAGTTTAATGAATTTTGCTTTAACCGGTTGCGCTAATTCAATGTAATCGTGTGGTACATCGGTCATGTTGTTACTTTTATCTACCAATGTCGTCCACTTTTTTTCATCAGTTGAAAAAGATAACTTGTATTGATGATACTGCCCGTTGTATTTACCAAGGCGATCGCTGTCCACATCCTGGTCGGCGTAATTAATTTGAACGGCATGCACAGTTGACAATTCGCCCAGGTCAGTTTGTATCCACTCACCTTTGCTTGCCGAAGCGGCACTCCAATAGGTTTTTATGTTTTCGTCTACAGCGAAGTTGGGATAATAACTTCCAAGTGTTGACGATACGGCTACCGGTTTGTTATAGTTCAACAACATCCAGCCGGTGAAAGATCCGGCATGAGCGGCCGGTAAATAATGCGGATAATCGCCAAATGCTGTGTTGCACCACATAACATCGTCCTTATCAAAGCCTGCGGGCCAAATGCCAATCCTTCTTTCAAAATTATTTTTTACAGAAATAGCGATAGTAGATACGTGCCAGTAGTTATTTTGATTGTCCCGGAATGTAGATCCATGTCCTGCTCCCCTGGCAAAGCCGCCTGCCTTCCACGAAAGCGGATCGGATTGCGGCGTGAAAGGACCTAAAGGATCATCGCCAACAACCACGCCATCAGCATAGCCACTGAACTCCGTACCCGGTGCACCATACTGCAAATAATATTTGCCATTGTGCTTTGTCATCCACGAGCCTTCAATGAAAGGATCAAGAAAAGTGTTATCCAAATATTCGCCAAAGCGCTGCCAGCCATAGCGCCACGGTTCCAGCAAATACATTTCTTTTCTTGTACCGATAGGCTGCATGGTCTTTCTGTTCAATTCAATTCCGTAAAGAGGGTAGCGGTTGCTGCTGCCATTGTACATGTAAAATTTGCCATCGTCATCGGTAATAAATGCAGGATCCCAACCACCAATTTCAAATGAATCCACCAATGGTTTCCATGCATTAGCCTTAGGATTGGTGCTCATCCAAATAGAAAAGTTTTTGGTATAGGTAGAACCAAAAACAAGCATCGTATCGCCTATAATACCTACAGCCGGAGCACAGAGTTCGTCGTAGGTGCCGGTGTTCCACGGACGCAAAAACCTTTTTGAAATAAATTTCCAGTTCCACATATCATTACTCCACCAATAGCCCCATTGATTGGTAGAAAATAAATAGAAATCGCCTTTGTAATTGACGATCACCGGGTCGGCCGTAGCACGATGCCTTCCCCATTCACTAAAGTTAGGAATAGGCGTGTAGCCATAATCTAAATTGACAGGATTACAATAAGTTTTTTGTTGGCTTATGGCAAGAGTAGAAACGATCAATGAAATGCATACAGATACCAGTTGTAAAAATAGCTTCTTCATAGTCATCATTTATGCTTAGAAAACAGCCACGGCATCAAATCTCTTTCAGCAAAAGCCGAATCCCAACTGTTATGATTAGCATCGGGGTAAAGTGTCAATTTTACATCAGCACCTTCGCCTTTTAATGCAGCAGCCATTACTCTACTATACACCGGGTCAACAACATTGTCTTTGAGTCCATGAAATATCCACCAGGCAGCGTTTTTTAAATCATCGGCAATGGCTGCATTAGCGCCACCACAAATAGGGAAAGCCGCTGCGAACAATTTGGGTTTCCGATGTACAATTTCAAACGTACCCATACCGCCCATGGATAAGCCACCAACATAAATGCGGTCTTTATCAAGTTTATATTTTTTAGGTAGTTCGTTCAATAAACTCAATAATAATTTCATAGCGATAGTAGGCTCGCCTTCCGATTGAAAGTTAAACACCCTTGTTTTTTGAATAGAGTCGGTAACAATTTTTACGTTGCTCCAGTAGCTGTTCAAACCGCATTGCGGAAACACAACAATAGCTTTGTAGTTGTTTCGAATACTATCACGCAGAAAAAGATCAGCGCCATGCACCAATTGCAATTCATTGTCGTTGCCTCGTTCGCCGGAACCATGCAAGAACAAAATGAGCGGATATTTTTTGGAGGCGTCATAATCTTTGGGCAACAACAAACGGTAGGGCAGTGTATCTCCTTTTTCTATGTACAAATGACGTTCGTATAATGATGTATCCTGGGCCTTCATTACTGTACTTATACAAAGAAATAAAAGAGGCAAGAAAATTTTTTTCATAAAGCAGTAAGATTGAAATTATTATTTAAGATAAGGACTTTGAAAGCCCAATTTCTTTAATCCGTTTTGCACTTCGGGGCAGCTCATAAACAACTTCCACAACAAACCGCTGCGATAGTTTTCCATCATTACAATGATAGGCCCCTGGTCTATGGCCAAATGCGATTGTGCATACCAGTTTTTCGATTCGCTAAAGGCATCAATAAAGCCATATGCGCTCCAAAGCTTATCGCCAAGGTCATTATAAAAATGCTTTAGTGCCTGCATAGAATATTCGGGTGTGTATGGAAAAGCGGACAAAGCGGCTGTTGGTGAAATTACACCTAAATCTTCTGTTGGTGAATGGGCTGCGTAACCTACCCAACTATCACTGGCTGTTAGTCCCCAGCAGTTTTCACCATAGCCTTTCCACTTCTTCGGATTGTCAAGACAATAAGCCCTGTTGATCAATGTGTGATTTTTATTTTGCTCCCAATAATCAGCATATTCATCTTTCAATCCCCGTGGATCCAATCCTAAAAAAGAATATTGGCTAAAAAACAAAGGGCCGCCATAATCAAAACCTAAGGGTAATTTGATGTTGTAAAATGTTTTTCCGTTTTTAAAGAAATTACTTTGTGCCCAACCGCGATGATATACGGCGCTGCTCACCGGGTAACGTTCACCCGATGCCGCCAATACATACACAATTAAGCATTCATTAAAACCGCGGATAGGAAAATTCATGCTCCAGCCATTGTTAGGGCTCCAATGCCAGTACAATACTTCTTCTCCACCTTTGGTAAACCAGTTCCATTCTATATCATTCCACAACCAGTTGATGCGGTTGCGCAAATCATTTTCCGTCCGGTTATCGGCATTAAAATATTGCCGTGCACAAAGCAGGCCCTGAAAGAGATAAGAACTTTCTACTAAGTCGGCGCCATCATCTTTGCGGCTGAACGGAATGGTTTGCCCCGTGGCGCCATTCAGCCAATGTGGAAATACGCCATGATAGGAATTGGCCTTGCTTAAAAACTTTACCATCTTCAACAAAAACCGGGCAGCCGTGTCGCGATTGATCCAACCCCTGTTAGCTGCAGTAATCACGGCCATTACGCCAAAGCCTGTGCCGCCGGTGGTTACCACTTCGTTGCCATAATCGTAAGCTACGTTGCTTCGCTCTCTTGCCATACCGCTAACAGGATGCGCAAAATCCCAGAAGTATTTAAAGGTTTGTTTTTGCACCATATCCAGCAAGGCTGAATCGGAAAGATTCATAGGCCGGCCAATTGCCTTTGGTGATTTGGTTTTTTGCGCCTGCATAAAAAACGGCAGCAGTAGCAATAGTAGTAAAATCGTTTTCTTCATTTTGTTACATGAGTTATTTCGAATTACACGAATGGAAAACTTAGCTTTATTCGAAGTATATTTTTATGTGCCAGGCTTTAAATTACTGTTTGGCTTCTGTTGCGTCGCACTCTTCAACGCCTTGTAAATCTATTGGGCACAAATAACCTTCGCTCATTTCTTTCAATACACTTTACAAATGCGGACTTTGAAAACCCAATGCCTGCATGCCGGTTTTTACTTCCGGGCAACTCATAAATAAATTCCACAGCAAACCGGTTCTGTAATTTTCCATCATTACTATGATTGGCCCCTGGTCAATGGCTAAATACGAATTGGCAAACCAGGGATCCTGCAATTTAAACGCATCATAAAAACCGTAATCTCCCCACAACTTATCACCCAGTTTATAATAAAAAAATTTCAATGCTTTCATTGATTCTGCTGGCGTATACGGAAAAGATGAAAGTGCAGCAGTTGGTGCAATTACGCCTACATCATTTGTAGGTGAACTTGCTGTGTAACCATTAGGAATATCGCTTGCAGTCAATCCCCAGCATTGATCACTGTAGCCATACCAGTTTTTTGGATTGGCCTTGCAGTATTCGTAATTGATTTTAGTGTGATTGATGGTTTGTGTTTGGTAATTGGCGTATTGATCTGCCAGGCCATTGGGATCAATCCCTAAGAAAGAATAATGCTCAAAAAAAAGAGGGCCACCTAATTGCGGGCCTAACGGCAACGTATAACCATAGTAGGTTGCATTGTTTTTTATAGCGCCATTTTGTGCCCAGCCATTGTCGTAAACAATTTTGGGAATAGCATAGCTAGGAGAGGAAGCTGCCAGCACATAAGTGATCAACGCTTCGTTCCATCCTTTTATAGGCATATTCATGTCCCAATTATAATTAGGACTCCAATGCCAGTACAGAACATTTTCATTGCTTTTCCTAAACCAACTCCATTCTACCGCATGCCACAAGCTGTTAATGTCGTTGCGCAAATTGGTTTCGGCCGCATCATTGCCATTGAAATATTGTCGTGCGCACAAAAGCCCCTGCATTAAAAAAGATGTTTCCACCAAATCTGCACCATCATCTTTTGTACTAAACGGAACTGCAGCGCCTGTTTGTCCGTTGAGCCAATGCGGAAAAGCGCCATGAAATGTTTGTGCTTTATTTTTTAAAAAGCTTACAATGGTTTGCATTCTCGATAATCCATCGGCATGGGTAATATAGTTTCTATTAATGCCCACCAGTAAAGCCATAATACCAAAACCAGAGCCGCCGGAAGTGACAACGTCTCCCGAAGTATTTCTTTCTCTTGCAAGGCCACTCACAGGATGCGCAAAATCGTAGAAATATTTGAGGGTTTGGCGTTCTACCAAATCGACCAATGCAGTGTCACTGATCCGGCTAAATTTATCGGAAGGATCAACTTCTGTAAAAAAGTCGAGGTCTACTCTTCCAGATAAGTTTTTGCCTGAAACGGATTTCAGCAAAGTGCTTACAGAGAAAATATATTCATTCAGGTAATCAATTGCATTTGCAGGAGTTATAACAATAGTGCTATCGTTATTTTGATAAGATATATTAAAAGGAATGTTAGCAGCATTTTTGCTTTTATTGGTATAAGCTATAGCCGATGCTGCACTGCTGCGGTCAATCTTATCTGAAAAAGATATGCGAAGCGCCGGGTTGTTGTTGATGCCATATATAGTTTGAGTTGAGTTAAAGCTTGCAGCATTTATGGTTTGTGACACAATATCAAATTTTGCAGCAGCAGGCGGAGCTGGTGGTGGCGGTTCGGGAGTGGTTGCTGTTTTTTTGCATTGCGTAAATGAAACGATTAAAATCAACACCAATACAGGTAAGCTGTTGAATGCTCTTTCACTTTTTCTTACATCGTTCATGATTCACTTTTATTGTAAATGCTTGCTCCACATCTTTTTCTTTTTTTAGAAAATCCTGAAATGGCAGAAGCTTATAAAAAATGAAGGGTGGCAAGAATATTATAGTTTTTAAAATAATAGTAATGCACCCCCTCAACTTAAGTTTCAACAAAATTGATGCTAAAAGCCGTTGCTTTGCAATGCATACAGCGCCTGGATTTCCTCTGTTGTCAAAGCCTTGTCGAATACACGAAACTCATCTAAGTTTCCGCTTAAAGAATTCATCCATCCGTTCGTTGTATTTGCATTGTCATCAGGGCCGCCTAAGGTAAAACTGTCGGCACCGCCGAAGTTATTTTGGGCTGCAAAAGCTGCATCACTGCTTTGTGATAATAAAGTGCCGTCAACATACACTCTTAGTGCACCCGTACCGCCATCAAATGAAATAGCCATTTGATGCCATTCACCATCCAGCATTTTTGGCCATACCTGGCCTTTGTCAAACCATTGATCCATTAACCCAACCTTGCCGTAGGAGTTTGTTGCATTATCGGGGTTATTAAACAGCATAAAGAATTTCGTTTGCTCCCAGGAATATCCGGCTTTGTTCAATGAAAACGGCATGTAGGTAGTGGGCCCGCTTGCTAAACTTGCAGGTTGCTGAACCCAAAAAACCATAGTAAAGCTTTTCAGATCGGCTATGGTGCTGGCTACATTGGTATTGATATAACCCGGGCTTGCCACCTGCACTGCCTTGCCAATTTTGCCCTGTACAAAACTTACTGCCGAAGCATGGTTAGGCGTACCAACAGTATTGGAAACGCTGTCAATATAACTATCATTAAATGCCCAGTAACCCACCAGGCTAGAAGCCGCCACCTGCGAGGAAGTAGCATACCCGTTGACAGGAACGAAAAAGGATTTTTCTTCACCATAAGTGATACCTTTTTCATTGATAGCATATGCTTTATAATAATAGGTTTTGAGTAGGGAGAGGTTTTTTAATTTCACAGAAAACGGCCCCGATACTGTATAGTTTGGAGTTTTGTTTTTAGATGTATCCACATTAGGACTTGTACTGTAAGCAATACCGGCTTCTTGTATTACGGA
>JBQCJM010000339.1:0-2230 GCA_051952715.1 Flavisolibacter sp. | reverse complement strand
AGTGTGTTATTTTTACAGGTATTATGGCATACCCTTATCAAATCACATCAATAGACGAATACAAGAAGGCCTATCAAAAAAGTATCGAGCAGCCCGAAACATTTTGGAGCGAAGTAGCCGAAAGTTTTTACTGGCGAAAGAAATGGGACAAAACACTTCAATGGAATTTTAAGGAGCCAAATGTAAAATGGTTTCAGGGCGGCAAACTCAACATTACAGAAAACTGTATTGACCGCCATTTGAAAGAAATGGGCGATAAGCCCGCCATTATTTGGGAACCCAACAATCCTGAAGACAGGGTGAGAGTTGTTACCTATAACCGCTTGCATAAACGTGTGTGCCAGTTTGCACAAGTGCTGAAAAATAATGGCGTCAAAAAAGGCGATCGTGTTTGCATTTATATGGGCATGGTACCTGAGTTGGCTTATGCAGTGCTGGGCTGTGCAAGGATTGGTGCCATTCACAGTGTGATCTTCGGTGGTTTTTCTGCCCAAAGCATTGCTGACAGGCTTGAGGATGCCGACGCCGAATATATTGTAACCTGCGATGGGGCTTATCGAGGCGAAAAAGTAATTCCGCTGAAAGATGTAATTGATGATGCACTGATAGGCAATAAAACTGTAAAACGTGTGATTGTTTATACAAGAACAAGAACAGCGGTTTCCATGATCAAAGGAAGAGATGTTTGGTGGGAAGATGAAATGGAACATGCAGAAACACAGGTCGAAAAAAATAATGTTGTTTCTTGTCCTGCGGAAGAAATGGACGCTGAAGATCCTTTGTTTATTTTATACACATCTGGTTCCACCGGCAAGCCCAAAGGTGTGGTGCACACCACGGGGGGATACATGGTGTTTGCAGCGTATAGTTTTGTAAACGTTTTTCAATATCAACCGGGACAGGTTCATTTTTGTACAGCAGATATTGGCTGGATAACCGGGCATAGTTATATTGTTTATGGACCGCTGGCAGCAGGCGCCACCTCTTTAATGTTCGAAGGCATTCCTACCTGGCCCGATGCCGGACGTTTTTGGGAAATAGTTGATAAGCACAAAGTGAATATTTTATACACGGCACCAACAGCCATCCGCTCTTTAATGGGTTTTGGATTAAAGCCCTTCGAAGGCCGCGACCTTTCTTCATTAAAAGTATTGGGCACTGTGGGCGAGCCTATCAACGAAGAAGCATGGCATTGGTACGATGAACATGTTGGAAAAGGCAAATGTCCCATTGTAGATACATGGTGGCAGACAGAGACCGGTGGTATTATGATCTCTAACCTGGCCGGTATTACACCGTCCAAACCTTCTTACGCAACTTTGCCTTTGCCTGGTGTGCATCCTGTTTTGGTAGATGAAAACGGAGCTGAAGTAACGGGCAATCCAGCGTCTGGCAATTTATGTATGAAAGCACCGTGGCCTTCTATCATTCGCACCACGTATGGCGATCATGAAAGATGCAGGCAGGCCTATTTTTCTACGTATGAAAATTTATATTTTACGGGCGATGGTGCCCTGCGTGATGAAGAAGGCAACTACAGAATTACAGGAAGGGTAGATGATGTATTGAATGTAAGTGGCCACCGCATTGGTACCGCAGAAGTGGAGAACGCCATTAACATGCACAGCGGCGTAGTGGAAAGTGCTGTTGTGGGTTACCCGCATGATATTAAAGGACAGGGAATTTATGCTTATGTAATATTCCAGGGGTCACAAAAAGATGAAGACCGTACAAGAAAAGATATTTTGCAAACAGTGTCAAGAATTATTGGCCCTATTGCCAAACCAGATAAAGTTCAATTTGTAACCGGCTTACCCAAAACAAGAAGCGGCAAAATTATGCGACGCATTCTAAGAAAAATTGCAGAAGGCGAAACACAAAACTTTGGCGATATAACCACTTTGCTTGATCCTTCTATAGTGGAAGCAATTGCGAAGGGCAAAATGTAGCTGTTCAATTCTGGGCTATAGCTTTAAAATATTATTCTTAACACAAGGCACAAAGTAAAGTTTTCTGTCAGCGCTTTCGCATGAAACTTTTTAGTTGTTAGACATTGCGTTATTGTAGCTAATAAATAAAAAACGTTGTTGACAGTGACTCAACAACGTTTAATAAAAATTTTCTGCTATTATTTTCTTATGGTAACCGGTGTGCCAATAGGAATATAGTTGTAAAGGTCTTCTACATCACCGTTCTTTAAAGAAATGCAGCCATCGGTCCAGTTTTTATA
>JBQCJM010000338.1:0-13289 GCA_051952715.1 Flavisolibacter sp. | reverse complement strand
TATTTGGCGAAATTTACCGTTTCGGCATGAAGAAAAGACTTTCATTCTTCATCTGTAAACTTTTTAACCCTAATGCAAAAGCAATTCTTACTATGATTAAAAAACGTTTTTACCTTTTTTTCTTTTTTTCTCTTTTCGTAAGCTTTAATGTACATGCACAACCCGACCGCTGGCAGCAACGTGTAAAATACACTATGAACGTTGACATGAATGTGCAAACCAATCAGTACAAAGGCAAACAAACCATTGATTATTGGAACAATTCACCGGATACATTGCGCCGGGTGTTCTTTCATTTGTACTGGAATGCATTTCAACCAGGGAGCATGATGGATGAACGCAGCAGAAGACAGGGAAGCATTATATTGGGCAGAAGCCGCAGTGGTGAAGAAATTCCAGATTGGGATCCACGTGTGGAAGACCGCATTTTGAATTTGAAGCCAGATGAAATTGGCTACGAAAAAGTTTCTTCCATAAAAATGAATGGCCGTGAGCAAAAAACAAAATTACACGAAACCATTTTAGAAGTGCTGCTCGATCAGCCCATTCTTCCTAAATCAAAAGTTACGTTCAATATGGATTGGGATGCGCAAGTACCTTTGCAAGTGCGCCGTAGCGGAAGAGACAACCCTTATACTTTGGTGCGTTATACCATGACACAATGGTATCCAAAATTATGCGAGTACGATTATGAAGGTTGGCATCCGACGCCTTATGTCGGCCGCGAGTTCTACGGCGTGTGGGGCGACTATGATGTGACAATTAAGATTGATAAAAACTATCTGCTGGGCGGTAGCGGTTATATCACAAACCCAAACGAAGTTGGTTTTGGTTACCAGGATAAAAATGCAAAGGTTTCAAAAGCCGCTGGCGATAAGCTAACCTGGCGATTTGTGGCGCCCAATGTGCATGACTTTGCATGGGCAGCGGATGCAGAATACAAACACCTTGTTCGTCAAATTCCAAATGGGCCGACCATTAATGTATTGTATAATGCACAACCTTCCAGGGAAACTTTTGAAAGCATGAGCAATGCTGCAAGAGCTGCTTACAATAATGACTTTAATAAATACGCAGCTAACTGGGATGCACAATGGAATACAGTAGCCGATGCGGCTGTAATTGTTTTTCCTTACATCAAAAAAACTTTTGGCGATTATCCATACAAGCAATATTCATTCATTCATGGCGGCGATGGTGGAATGGAATATCCTAACTGTACAATGATCGTGGGACCAAGTTTAGGAACAGCATTTCACGAGTGGATGCATACCTGGTATCAGATGCAATTAGGTACTAACGAATCCGAGTACCCCTGGATGGATGAAGGCTTTACGGAATGGGCTACGGATAGGGTAGAGGAATATTATCGTGAACAGGTAACAAGAAAAGCCTTAGCCAACAATCCGGATGCATTAAGAAAATCTGATTCAGTAGCTATGGCGCCACCGGCTTATCACCAGGGCATTTACCGGGGTTATTTGGCGCTGGCAAAAAGCGGAAAAGAAGAACCCATGACAACACATGCCGATCATTACAACACCAACTATGCCTACAGCAATGCAGCCTATTCAAAAGGCGGTGTTTTTGTTGAGCAGCTCGGCTACATTGTCGGTGCAGACGTTCGTGATAAAATTATGTTGGAATATTATCGCCAATGGCATTTCAAACATCCAAACGCCAGTGATTTTATTCGTCTTGCTGAAAAAGTTAGCGGCATTCAATTGGATTGGTATAAGGAATATTGGGTTAGCTCCACCAAAACTATTGATTACAGCATTGACAGTTTATGGGAAGCCAACGGCACCACTAATATTCGTTTGCGGGATATTGGTTTAATGCCTATGCCTGTTGATGTAAAAGTAAATTTCAAAGATGGTAGCAGCGAATGGCATTATGTGCCCATGTATTTGATGTTTGGCGAAAAACCTGCCGAAGAAGGACAGTCGCCAAGAAAAGTGTATGATGCATGGAAGTGGACAAACGCTACTTATGAAATTTCTACTACCAAAAAATTGACCGATATTGTTTCTGTTGAAATTGATCCATCGTACAGAATGGCTGATGTGGACAGGAAGAATAATAAATTGGAATTGAAGTGGTAAGTCTGAGCCTGGATTTGGGGGGATTAATCAGGAGATTAAAACTTTCACTATAAGAAAAAGAGTCTTCAAGAAATCGAAGACTCTTTTTCTTTTTCCTGCTAAATCCATTTATTCTCCAAATCCAAATTCAGATTACTTTGGCACGTACAGTAAATACTTTTCTTTAAAATACTCCTCATCGAATAAGTTACTGATCTCAATCATTTTTGGTTTTGCGCTACTTTCTGAAATCTCTTGTGCCAGGTCGCCACCCTTTAAACAAATTAAGCCAGATTTAAAAATAGCCTCTTCTCCATTTGTGCCCCCAGTCTTAAAGCTTGAACCTTTCAACAAAGGTTTGCTCCAGCGCAACAGGTCTTTCAATGGTGCCACGGCGCGGCTCACTGCAAAATCAAATTTCCGGTTTTTGATTTCCTCTGCTCTAATGTGTTGTGTGGTAACATTCGGCAAGTCAATGACATCTTTTACGGCTTCAATGATCTTTAATTTCTTTCCAATGCTGTCCACCAAATGAAATTTTACGTCCGGAAAGAAAATAGCCAGGGGCACGCCTGGAAAACCACCACCTGTACCAATATCAACAATCTCCAGTTGCCCGGGAAAATCAAAAACAGCAGCTATGCTTAGTGAATGCAGTACATGCTTTTCATATAAACTATCAATATCTTTTCTCGAAATCACATTGATTTTAGCATTCCACTCTTTATACAATGCGCCCAATGCGTTGAATTGCGCTAATTGCTTCGGTGTGAAATCGGAAAAGTATTTGCCCCCTGTTTCGCTAAAGGGGGAACTTAGGTCATTATTACCATTATTTTTTTCAGTCTGCATAATTGTAGATGGGTTCTGCAAAACAACAGAATATTAGTGAGAGTGGAAATTGATAAATCTGTCTGCACATTGCTGAATAGAATTATAGAACGTTGAAGTGTGCGACGCAACGAATGATGGGAACTATAAAACAGCTCGTTACAAAAAATAAACTTCGCAAAAAAGAGTAATTCTGATAAAAAAAATTGCGACCTAAGTCTCCTCTTCAGGGGGACAGGGGACATTAGTTCCACGTCTTCTTCGGTTTCTTCCACAATGCCGGTGCGAAAATGATGTAGTAGATAAACATCCATACATCCCAAAATAAAAACCAGGAAAACAAATCGCTTTCATTCAACTGCTTCATGGCTTTGTTCCAAATAACGGCTTGAACGATAAGCCTTACAGCTAATGGAATTAAGCTCCACCGCCAGTCAAAAAAGATGGCTGATGCAATAAACAAAGGATAAAATAAAAAGAAGGAAAACGTGTAAAGACCAAGTAAAAATTTATGCGATGATTTGTAAAACTTTCCGGTTGAATAATGCCTGTTCTTTTGCCGCATCCAATCCTTCCAGGTTTGTTTGGGTTTAGATAAAGTAAAAGCCTCTGGATCCAGTACAACAGCGGTGTTTTTTTTAGTAGCCACTTTATTGATGAACAAGTCATCATCGCCACTGGGAATGTGGTTGATGGAAGAAAAGCCTTTGTTGCGAAAGAAAAGATTTTTTCTGTAAGCTAAATTTCTTCCCACACCCATGTAAGGCTTGCCGGCCAATGCATAACTAAAATATTGCAGCGCCGTATGAAAAGTTTCAAAGCGGATGGCTTTATTTAAAAAGCCTGGCTGTTTTGTATATGCACCATAACCCAATGCTACTTCTACGCCATTGGAAAAAGCATCCTGCATTTTATACATCCAGTGTTCGCTGGCGGGTACACAGTCGGCATCGGTAAGCAAAACAATTTCATGTTTGGCTTCTTTGATGCCTATAGAGAGAGGAAATTTTTTCCCCGCAATCATTTTAGCCTCCTGCGTAAGATCAACGATCTGTAATTTTTTGAAAGTCTTTTGAAGTTCGGCTAAAATGTATTTAGAATCATCCAGCGAATTATCATTCACTACTATTACTTCATTGCTTGTAGCATACTGCTGTACCAAAATTCCGGGAAGATTGCGGGCCAGGTTTTCATCTTCATCCCGTGCACAAATCACAACAGAAACGGGGTGCTGTTGCGAATGGTCTTTCGGCTTAGGTTTATAAAAAGCAACGCGGCTAAAAAAATAGAGATAATAAAAGATTTGAATCAATGCAACGGCAGCCAAAGCGCCGAAAAGAATGACTTCCCACCTCATAAGCATGCTCGCGAAGATATAGCAGTTTGAGGTTTGAAGTTTGAAATTTGAAGTTAAATGACTCGGTTTTTTTCAAGGCGGCTTTGTAGGCTTAATGAGAGTCCCCGGCAAAATTCAATAAAAGATTTTTGCGGTTTTTCAGAACCTGAAACCTCAAACTATAAACTTCAAACTGTTTTATCTTGCAGCCCAATTTTTATATATGCCCGCCTTAGCTTTTGATTTATTGAAGACAGATGGAATTAGTGCTGCCCGCGCCGGAAAAATTACCACAGATCATGGCACTATTGAAACACCCATTTTTATGCCGGTGGGCACTATTGGTAGCGTGAAGGCCATTTCGCAGCAACAACTGAAAACAGAAGTTGATCCTCACATTATTTTAGGCAATACTTATCATTTGTATTTAAGGCCCGGTATGCAAACTATGGAAGCAGCTGGAGGACTACACCAATTTATGAACTGGGACAGACCCATATTAACTGACAGTGGCGGCTTCCAGGTTTTTTCGCTGGCGGCCAACAGAAAAATTAATGAAGAAGGTGTGATGTTTCAAAGCCATATTGATGGCAGCAGGCATTTGTTTACACCGGAAAAAGTGATGGATATTGAGAGAACCATAGGTGCCGACATTATGATGGCTTTTGATGAATGTCCACCGGCGAATTCCGAATATCGCTATGCCATGAACTCTATGAAGCTAACCCACCGCTGGCTGGACAGATGCGTGGACCATTTTAACGCTACTCCTGATAAATACGGGCACACACAAAATTTATTTCCCATTGTGCAAGGCGCCGTGTATCACGATCTACGTAAAGCCTCTTGCGAATACATTGCTTCTAAAAACGCCACGGGTAATGCTATTGGCGGCCTGAGTGTAGGCGAGCCGGAGCCGGTGATGTATGAAATTTGCCAGCTGTGTTGCGAAAACCTGCCCACCGAAAAACCCCGCTATTTAATGGGCGTGGGTACACCGTGGAATATTTTAGAGTGCATTGCTTTAGGTATTGATATGTTTGATTGCGTAATGCCCACAAGAAACGGCCGCAATGCTATGCTCTTTACTACAAAAGGCATCATCAACATCGACAATAAAAAATGGGAGAACGATTTTTCTCCCATTGATGATGGCCTGGATTGTGAAACGAGCCATTACTATAACAAAGCTTATGTGAGGCATTTGTTTAAAGCCGGTGAGATTTTAGGATTGACGATCGCTTCCATTCAAAACCTGGCGTTTTATTTATGGCTGGTAAGGGAGGCTCGCAAGCATATTTTGGAAGGAGATTTTTTGAGCTGGAAAAATGAAATGGTGCCAGTGTTAAAAACGAGGTTGTAATATTTTTATCGCCAGCTTTTACGCCTTGATTAAACTTATGTTGCGACGCTCCGTTCATCTACAACAATTCTATCGGGGAAGCCTCGAGCTATGAGCTTCGGGACCGAAAAAGATACATAACTATAGGTTGCAGCTCAAAACAATACCTTACTCACTTCATCTTCTCAATTTTACTTATCGGGTGTATTTCAGTCCAGCCGTTGTGCGTATCTACTACATAGCTGCCAGTAACTTTTACATGATCACCAACTTTTGGCAACCATACATTGTTAGCGTATCCTTTGCAAATGCCCATGGCCCGTTTACGGGTAATATTATTAACACACACCGCTTCAATTACAAGGCAGCCGTCTTTTTTGGTTTTGTTTTTTTTCTTCAATAAATGATTTTGTCCTTTGTCTAATTTCAACAGCATGTGCTCATCGCCATCCGGATCAGCGTTGCGTTCAGTAATAACCCCTGTTACTACTTTGCATTTATCTAACACCTGCAGTCGATCCGGATCGTAAACATGTTCCCATTTTTCCGGGTCGCAGTCCGACGAACTTTCATTACCGCTTTCCGCTGTTTTTGCCTGATGAGGTTTGGATTCACTTAATTGTGTTTTTGAAGGATTATTATTAATACATGAAACCAATAAGCCTAACCAAATGAAATGCTTTTTCATAAAAAATGGTTGATGAGTAAAAAGCTAAACTGGAATGTATGATAACCTGCAAGGCGCATACCACTAAGGTTTTAGAAAAAGCTTATCAATTTCTTTTGCATCCATTTTCTAATTATATCCTTACTTCGCTGCCTGATGACCAAGCTTGACTGGTACATACTGAAAAAGTTTTTGACTACCTTCTTTTTTTGCATGCTCATTATGACAACGCTGGCCGTTGCCATTGACATCAGCGAAAAAACAGATGATTTTGTAAAGTCGGGTCTCACCACCAGTGAAATTTTTTGGAACTATTATATCGGCTTTATTCCCTTTATCTGGGGCATGCTTTACCCGTTGTTCGTATTCATTGCTGTTATTTTTTTTACCAGCAAAATGGCGCTGAAGTCAGAGGTGATAGCGATTTTAGCCAGCGGCGTTACCTATAACCGCTGGCTGCGCCCTTATGTTATTGGCGGACTATTTTTTGCTGCCGGATTGTTTTTTTCTGCCCGTTACATGTTGCCAAGGGCCAACGAAATCCGCAGCCGTTTCCAGGCTACCTATATTGATTACAACGGTCCGGCTGCTAATAATGGCACGGGCTGCTGGAACTGCGTTTATCGTCGAATTGACTCCATCACTTACATCGGCATGAAAAACTACGACACAGCTACAAAATCGGCAGGTAGTTTTTTTATGAACAAGGTGCGTAACAATAAAATGTTTTACAACCTGCGGGCACAAAGAATACAGTGGGATACAACGAAAAAGAATTGGAAGCTGACAACCGTAGTAGAGCGTACATTAGACAGCATGCACGAATCGGTACGCCAAATGCCAGACATGAACATTGACCTGAAGCTTCAACCAAAAGAACTGCAGAAAGATAATTATCTTAAGGATAACCTGACCACCCCTGAATTGGCAGACTACATTCACACCGAAGAAATGAGAGCTGCCGAAGGCCTGAACCCTTTAAAAGTGGAGATCTATCGCAGAACAGCTACACCATTTACAGTGCTTCTGCTAACTATGATCGGTGCTATTATCGCCGGAAGAAAAAGCCGTGGCGGCAGCGGCTTACATCTTGCCATTGGTATTGTTATCGCTGCTATATTTATTGTTTCCGATCGTTTCTCGACTACTTTTTCCGTAAAAGGAAATCTGCCGCCAATACTAGCAGCGTGGATACCCAATTTAGTATTCACTATTGTTGCCTTCTATTTGTATAAAAAGGCGCCGAAGTAACCCCCTGTCCCCTGATGGGGAGATTTAGGTTGACCGGACATTATTGGTTTCGGTCTTTTCTTTCAACAATTAGATGGATGTTGTGTATTTAGCTGTAGCACTACTATAAAACTGCTGTTGCGTCGCACACTTCAACGCTTTGAATACTATTGAGCAAGCTCTGAGCTTCCTGCTGATTTTATTTAAGACAAGACCGCAAAAAAGAAAAGATGCATCGGCCTGAGTACTCCCTTTAGGAAGACAGGGGACATTCTCCCCTTCAGGGGTACAGGGGAATATTTTGCTGCACCATGCTCATTGTATAACTTTAGGGCTCCCAATCGATTAACCTACACAAACAAGAAAAAATATAAAAAATGGGAGTGATAAAAGACAGGTTCAAGGAAATAGCTGATATACGTGCTGCAGAAATTAAAGACCTTTTGAAAGAACACGGAACAAAAATAATTGGTGAAGTTCAGTTGTCTCAAATTTACCAGGGCATGCGTGGCATTACTGGTTTGGTTTCAGAAACTTCTTTATTGGATGCACAGGATGGCATCCGTTTTCGCGGCTATTCTATTCCTGAATTACAACAGAAACTACCGAAGGCAGATGGAGGCTCTGAGCCTTTGCCCGAGGGTTTATTTTATTTAATGCTGGTAGGCGAGTTGCCAACCGACGACGATGCACAACATGTAACTTCTGTATGGCAACGCAGAAGCCATGTGCCTAATCATGTATTTGCCACTATTGAAGCACTGCCGGCAACAACCCATCCAATGACACAGTTTGTAGTGGCCGTAATGGCGCTGCAAACCGAAAGCCAGTTTGCCAAGCGTTATGCGGCTGGTATGAGCAAAAAAGATTATTGGGATGCGGTGTTCGACGATACCATGGATTTAATTGCCCGCTTGCCCCGTGTAGCAGCTTACATCTATCGGCGTAAATACAAGAACGGTGACCATATTCAGCCTAATGGTTTATTGGACTGGGCTGGCAATTTTGCGCACATGATGGGCTATCAGGATGAAAGCTTTAAAGAGTTAATGCGCCTTTACATGACCATTCATGCCGATCATGAAGGTGGCAATGTGTCGGCACATACCACCCACCTAGTGGGCTCTGCTTTAAGCGATCCTTACTTAAGTTATGCTGCGGGTATGAATGGATTAGCAGGTCCTTTGCACGGCCTGGCTAACCAGGAGGTGATCAAGTGGATATTTGAAATGAGAGAAGAATTAAAAACTGATCTTCCATCAAGTGAACAAATTGCCGAATACGTGAAAAAGACACTGAGCCAGGGGAAAGTAGTTCCGGGTTATGGCCATGCAGTGCTGCGCAAAACCGATCCACGTTTTACGGCTCAAATGGAGTTTGGAAAAAAGCATATGCCCGATGATCCATTGGTGCAAACTGTTTGGAATATTTATGAGACAGTTCCGCCTATTTTACAATCACTGGGAAAGATTAAAAACCCGTGGCCCAATGTAGATGCTCATAGTGGAGCTTTATTAGTACACTATGGTATGGTAGAATATGAATTCTACACTGTGTTATTTGCTGTAAGTCGCGCATTAGGTGTACTGGCAAGCCTTTGTTGGGACAGGGCACTGAATTTTCCACTCGAACGACCTAAATCAGTTAGTACAAGACTGGTAAAAAAATGGCTCAACGGAGAAGATGAAATTTGGGGAGATTAATCTTGCAACGGCGCTCTATTTCGAAAGTGTAAGAAAAAAAGCCAATACACAGCAAAGACTTATTTGAACATAACAAAAGCTCTCAGCAAACTAGGCTGAGAGCTTTTTTATTTGTTATAAGAGAACAGCAAGTAAGGCTGTGCGTTGGTGGCCTTTCTGACAAGAAGGTGGTATGAACTGTTACAGTTTCACTGGAAATAGGTCAGAAGTAAAACTTAAAAGAAATTATCCAGCGACTTTAAGCTGATTGGCTTTTCCCAAATAGTTAATTTGGCGCCATCTAATTCCGTAGGCATAGTTGGCCGAAAGGCACTAATTAAATGAAATTGTATGTCCGGATATTTGCGATACAGATCGGGAAGTTTATCCCAGCCTAAGCCATCGGGCAGGTTATAATCTATAAATAGATAATCGGGTGTAATCTCATTAAGGCGTGAAATGCCATCTGAAAGAGTATGGGCTATATACACTTCATAGTTCTTACGTAGAAAATATGTCTTCATTAAAAGACACAAATCTACTTCGTCGTCGATGATTAAAACTTTTTTCCGCGTCATCATAGCTCTTCCAGAGTTCTTATTGCTAAATTATCATACCACTTTTATAAAAGGCTAAAAAGCAGTAGGCTGTATAAAATTATGGGATTGATGTATAAAATACACACTCTGTTTCCAACAATTATTACACAGGTGTAAAACAGCAGTTTGGTATGATTATTTAAACAGTAACAAGAAATCATTGCTCATCCTTAAATAGCTAATATTATGACTACAAAATCGAAGATCATTCTTGGACTGGTTGGCGCTGCTGCTGCTGGTGTAGTAGTGGGCTTACTTTTAGCACCAGAAAAAGGTACAGATATGCGGGCAAAAATTTCGCAGAAAGCTGGAGACTGGACAGGTCATTTGTCAGACCTTTTTGCCAACGCAAAAGACGAAGTAAGTAATCTTTCCAGAAAAGGGAAAAGAGCTGCAGCAGATGCCGGGAACAGGTTTAATGATGTAAAAGAAAGCTATAGCTAAAGAAACGATGCAGGTCCTTAGCCGGCCTGCTCTTTTTTTTCTAACTTTCCATAGAAACACGAAAGCATGGAAGAATTTACAACGAAAAATGGTACACAGCCAAAAGAAGACCTGAAAACAAAAGCCACCCATCTCAAAGATCATGTAGGCGAGTACGTAAAAACTTATGTGCAGTTAGCTAAAGCCAAGGCTACTACAGGCGCATCAAATGCAGCATCAGGAATTGTAATTGGCGTAGTTGCTTTCTTCTTTGCTATTTTCTTTTTGATTTTTGCCTTCACTGGTATTGCATGGTGGCTGGCAGGGTTGCTAAACAGTGCAGCAGCAGGCTTTTTTTGTGTTGCAGGTTTTTTCCTGTTGTTGATCATTCTTGTTTTTGCGTTGCGAAAAAAAGTTATTGTACCATTAATCAGGAATGCAATTATTAGCAAGGTTTATGAGTAAGATAAAAACATACGAAGACCTTTTGCAGGAAGAGCAGCGCTTGTTGGCACAATTGAAAGCAACAGAATTATTGATCCGCGACGATATTGCAGGTGTGAAAGAGGGATTAAAACCTGTTGGTAATGTAATAAAGACGATTGGCAAATTTACTACGAGAGATAAAACCGGCGCATTGGCCAATTTTGGTCTTGATTTCAGTGTCGATCTTTTAATTCGAAGGTTTTTACTGGCAAGGGCAGGTTGGTTTACCAAAATAGTAGTTCCTTATGTTATAAAAAATTATTCTTCACATATCATAAGCGAACAACAAAAAGCAAAGCTGATGAAAAAGATCAGCAATATTTTTTCAAAGCTCCGGCCTAAACCAGATGAAGAGCCGGTTGCGGCAAAGGCCTGAATCTAAAACAAAAGCTTCCCTTACAAATCAATTTCATACAAGGGCTTCAGCATGTAGAAGATATTCCCTTAAACTCTTCATTTTGAGGAAAAAATTTCTTTGAATATTACAGACTGAACGAATATAAAACAGGTATAATTTTTAGAACATTTTATAACATCTCTCTCAAAATCAATTACCATGAACAGGAGCCAGGATATATATAGTGGAAAAAGACAGGCGTACGATACGTTTCCGGACACAACGCCAAGACGAATAAGTGGAGATGATTCTTTGGAAGCTTCTTCGCCCACCGATAGCCGCTCCGATGAAAAGGTGATTAAACAGAACGATAGTAAAACAGCAAATGCGCCGTTTGAAACGGCTGCAAATAAAGGTGAGGTAAATGGCAATGATGATGAAATTAATGATGATGGTAGTTAACAGATCAATTTAAAAACAGGGAAGGAAATAAAAGATTGTCCCCGGCGCAGTGTTTTGATCCCGATAGATCTCGGGGAGGCGGATGTGATGAATGAATAGCCGGGGTTTGTTTAAATTTTTTATCATCAGGGGGTTAGGTTAAAAAAAATGTCCTGCAATTGCAGGACATTTTTTTTGCTCAGGAAGTAAGCAAGAAACATCAAATAACTACCTGGCCTGTAGCCTTTTGTTGCGATCTTTTTTCAACAGCTATAACCACTTACTAATTTTTTCATTCACAAAAAAGGTGCAGCTTAACTGCACCTTGCCTAAAAGAGAAAAGTTTTCCTAATCTACTCTCCGGAATCCACCTGCAATTAGTGAAAGAACAAAGAGCACCAGGAAGATATAAAATAAAATTTTTGCGATAGAAGCTGCACCAGCGGCTATTCCGCCAAAACCAAAGATCGCTGCTATAATAGCGATCACTAAAAAAATAATTGTCCAGCGTAACATACGTTAAAGGTTTTTGTTGGTTAATAAATTTTCAATAGTATAACTTAAAGAACCGTACCATAATCTATACTTTAAAAATATTTTTTTACTCAAGGCCAAAACATTGTTTGAGGAATTTGTTCTACTAAATAGCTACAAGATCAATAAAAAAATAACCTGATTAAAGCCTTAGTTTAATTGGTATGCTTTTTATTCAATTAAAAGCGTACGGGAATGTTGTATCCTGTCGACATCAACTTAACAGTTAAAATTGCTATGCAAACTACAATGACAATAAGAAATGTGAGTAATGGGGCGCAACTGGTTAATAGCGGAAGGCCAACCATGCCTTTGGGAAGACAACCAATTATTGAAAGAAAAATTTCTGACCCTTCTTCATCGCCTCGTGTGGAAAGATACCCCGTTCCTTCTTTTTATGAACACAGAATAAAGGCGCGGGACTATGATCCACTGTAAGCGATAACCAAATAACCATTTCACCCTAAACCGTAAGGCGCAGCTTAAGCTGTGCTTTTTTATTTTAAATGTAACAAGCTCTTCAGCTTTACAGGTGCGAATAAAAAAAGCAGTTGAGGAAGCTTTTCCTCAAAAAAAGATTTTTAAAAGTTATATCGTAAATAATTATGCTTGGCGCTCCACAATCTAACTCACTTAATTTACTGATTATCAAACAAAGACAATTCTTTTTCACCAATTTGTTTTTTGGTGTCAGACTTGTCTTATAAAGAGTACGCCAAAATCAGCACACCATGATCAACCAGCACTTAGCCCAGAAACAAAGACTGAAAATTTTACCTCAACAAATTCAATTACTGAATTTTTTTCACCTCAATACACTTGAGTTAGAACAACGCATTCAACAGGAAATAGAGGACAATCCTTTATTGGAAGATCAGAAAAATGAATTTGAAACAGTGGTCGATAAATATAATAAGGACGCTGTTCAGGATTACCAGGACTGGGAAGAATACGGTTACGATGATATTCCGGATTATAAAGTTGAATATGGCTGCACGCTGCACAACGACAAATTGCCCGAAAGGCCCATCACCAATAGCTTTGATTATCGCATATCGGTAAAAGAACAGTATAAACTTACTACCGAGGATTCAAAAGAAATTGAGCTGGCCGAATTTATAATTGATTCGCTGAACGATTGCGGCCTGATGGAACAGCCATTGGAAAACCTTGCAGAAGACATTTCTTTTAAATACAACCGCTGGGTAGAGGCCGAAGAAATTGAAACCATATTGTTGAAAATTCAGCAGTTAGAACCTGTCGGTATTGCTGCCAGGAGCATTAAAGAATGTTTGCT
>JBQCJM010000337.1:0-3191 GCA_051952715.1 Flavisolibacter sp. | reverse complement strand
ACGAAGATGGCAGTATAAAAATAGCTGCCCATGCAGCTTTGTTGAGAATTAGTCAATCGGCATCGAATATTTATAGTCTTCAAGGTAGTGAACGAAAAGCAGACGTCGCATGAGCATTTACCAGGTCTTATATTGTCTCTTTACTTACGGCATATTAAGTTTTTCATTGTTGCTGGTAGGTTTCTATATTTTAATTGCTGTATTCTCTACCCTGGAAACAAGGCAATATATTTTCAAAAACAGGTTTATAGATTACAGCACATTAGCTGCTTCCGATCATGCACCTTCGCTAAGTATTCTGGCGCCGGCGTATAACGAAGCTGCCACCATCATTGAAAACGTACGTTCATTACTTTCTACGCACTACAATAATTTTGAAGTGGTTATCATTAACGATGGAAGCAAAGATGATACACTTCAAAAACTGATACCGGTTTATGAGCTTGCATTGGCCGATCATTATTTTCACCCACACCTTACTACCAAAAAAGTAAGAGGAATTTATAAAAGCTCAAACCCGGTTTATAAAAGACTCATTGTTGTAGACAAAGAAAATGGTGGTAAGGCAGATGCTTTAAATGTCGGCATCAACATAGCGTCAAACCAATATATTGTTTGTATTGATGTGGATTGCATTTTGGAACAGGATGCCATGTTGAAATTAGTGCGGCCTTTTTTAGAAAACGAAAACAGACGGGTAATAGCCACTGGTGGCGTAGTACGCATTGCTAATTCCTGCGAAATAAAGGATGGAAAAATTGTGCAGGTGCATTTGCCAAAGCAGTTTTTGCCTTGCATGCAAACACTCGAATACATTCGTGCATTTTTATTGGGAAGAATGGCCTGGAGCCGTATTGATGGCTTGTTGCTTATATCAGGTGCGTTTGGCGCTTTTGACAGGGAAATAGCTATTGAAGCAGGAGGGTACGATCATAACACGGTGGGAGAAGACATGGAATTGGTAGTACGCATGCGCCGTTATATGGAAGAAAGAAAACTGCCGTATAAAATTGCTTACCTTCCTGATCCGCTTTGCTGGACGGAGGCACCGGCTACATTTAAAATCCTGGGCAGGCAAAGAAATCGTTGGACAAGAGGCACCATTGAAACACTGAAGCTGCACAAGAAAATGTTCTTCAATAAAAACTACGGTGTATTGGGCTTGTTGAGTTATCCCTATTGGTTCTTTTTTGAATTTTTGGCGCCGCTGGTTGAATTTACAGGCTTTGTGGGCTTTGTTCTATTTGCCTTGTTCGGCCTGATTGATTGGCCTTTCTTTTTAAGTCTTTTTCTTTTCGTTTACAGCTTTGCTGTATTGTATTCTGTTTTTGCCATTTTAATGGAAGTGCTCACATACAATCAATACAAAAAAAGAAGTGAAATATTTAAGTTGTTACTAATGGCACTTGTTGAGCCATTTGTTTTCCATCCTTTTATTGTGTGGGCTGCTGTTCGGGGTAATATTGATCTGCTGCGTAAAAAGAAATCATGGGGAGAAATGACCCGCCAAGGCTTTGCACAAAAACCAGAAATTAAAAATACTGCTGTAGCCCGATAGTACCGTAAAAGCGATGGTCATAGTTATGTTGCACCAATTCGTCTTTTGACCAACCGGCTGAGAATATTCCGGCAAGATTATGAACTAAAGTTTTTCGTACACCTGCTAAAATTAGTTTTGAAGAAAGAGTGGTATTGCTAACGTATTGTACATTTCTTGTTTCGTCGGGAGAAAAGCCTGTGCCAACTTGTATCCAGCCATAATCTTTTTCATTTTTAAAATACCTGCGGGCAGAAAAGAAAAAAGACGGGTCATTCAATTCATTGGTTAATGATGCAAAAGAACGAAAGTTCAAAAGCCATAAACCAAGGTATTTGCTAAGACCTGCTGTGCCTATAAAAATATTTTTATCAAAGTATAAATATCGCAAGCCACCTTCAGCTTCCCATGTTTTTGCAAAGTTTACAAACAACGATGCGCCGGCCCTCCATTTTGGAAACACCGGCATGTCGGCAGAATAGCCCAGGCTTGTATAAGCATAAATTTTTTTGGATAAAATTGGGTAAGCTTCTCCTTCCGCCTGCCAGCCGTTTTTATTAAATCTGTTTGCATATCTTAGGTTGCCTATATAAGTACCACCTTTGGTTTTTTTTGTGTAGTTGAGTGCTGCAATGTGCCAGTTGTTGGCAGACTGTTCAAAATGCTGATAATCGTATGTGATGCCAAAACTGTTTTTGAGAGAGTCGGAAGACTGTGCAAATATTACGCTGTTGCAGCATAATAGTAAAATTAGGAACGGGTTTTTCATATTTGGATAAAGTGTAAAAGTAGAAAGCGAAGGCAATAACTCAAAACGCTTTAACCTTTTTTATTCACATTTATAAGGCTAAAAGTAAACCAGCTTACGATTTCTGTAATTGCTGGCTAAGAAAGCAACTTTGGCTTACTGGCATAAAATATTAGTTCACATGTTCCTCACAATCCGTTTTAGGCTGCTTCATAAACATTTCTTCTTTATAAATTGCGGCCATGCAACAATACCTCCACCTCCTTCAACATATTTTAAACACCGGTGTTCAAAAAAACGATCGTACCGGAACCGGCACTATCAGCGCCTTTGGCTATCAAATGCGGTTTGATCTACAACAAGGATTTCCATTAGTAACTACCAAAAAGCTGCATGTAAAAAGCATCATTTACGAGCTGCTTTGGTTTTTAAAGGGCGAAACCAATGTTGCTTATCTTAAAGAAAACGGTGTAAGTATTTGGAACGAATGGGCTGATGCAAACGGTGAACTAGGGCCGGTGTATGGAAAACAATGGCGCAGTTGGGAAGGCGCAGATGGGAAAACAGTGGATCAAATATACGACCTGATACAGCAAATTAAAACCAACCCTGACAGTCGCCGGCTGATTGTGAGTGCCTGGAATGTTGCTGATTTGCCTAAAATGGCCTTAATGCCTTGTCATGCTTTGTTTCAGTTTTATGTGGCAGAAGGAAAGTTAAGCTGCCAGCTATACCAGCGTAGTGCCGATGTTTTTTTAGGCGTTCCGTTCAACATTGCTTCTTATGCCTTGCTTACCATGATGATTGCGCAGGTTTGTAATTTACAGCCTGGAGAATTTATTCATAGTTTTGGTGACGTACATATTTATAACAATCATTTGGAGCAGGTAAACTTGCAATTGAGTC
>JBQCJM010000336.1:0-9868 GCA_051952715.1 Flavisolibacter sp. | reverse complement strand
GTGACCTTAGTACGAGAGGACCGGGTCGCACGTACCGCTGGTGTATCTGTTGTGCCGCCAGGTGCAATGCAGAGTAGCTATGTACGGCAAGGATAAACGCTGAAAGCATCTAAGCGTGAAACCTTCCTCAAGATGAGTTTACTTTTAAGAGCCGTAGTAGACGACTACGTTGATAGGCTACAGGTGTAAAGCTGGTAACAGCAAAGCCGAGTAGTACTAATTGCTCGTACGCTTTAATTTTTTATATAGCTCCGCTAACAACTTTCCAATATGTTATCTTATTGTCTAAGTACTTTGTACTCAGATTACCTTTTTATGGTGGTTTTGCCGAGGGTGTTCACCTCTTCCCATACCGAACAGAGAAGTTAAGCCCCTCATGGCCGATGGTACTGCACCAAAATGCGGGAGAGTAGGTAGCTGCCATATTTATTGAAAAAAGCCTTTCAGAAATGAGAGGCTTTTTTATTTAGATATTTTACTCTCACTTCTATTCTTTTTTCCTTCCAGCAGTTAATCTTTTAGATTAGATAATTCGTTAAATTTAGGGAGCCTTTCCTGAATAATTTTAATTCTTCGTTCAATTCACTATCCTGAGCATTTAGAAAAACAAGGTTTTATCCAATTGCCCCCGATAAAATTCTTATTAATTTCTAACTGCTTGTGTTATGAGTTTCAATAAGTTTTTCTCCAAAAAAATAAACCTCGTTTTTTCCTTCTTACTGTTTTTCATTTTTTATTGTATTTCTGGATATACACAACATAATTCAGAAAAGGGTCTGCCCTTTATTACCAACTATTTACCCAAAGATTACAAGGCATTGCCACAAACCTGGTGTGCAGAGGAGGATAACAGAGGCATCATGTATTTTGGCATTCAAAACGGGATACTTGAATATGATGGTGTGAAATGGCGCAAAGTTATTTTCAAAAATGTACCTACTGTAATACGGGCATTGGCCAAAGATAAAAATGGCCGAATTTATTATGGAGCAATTGGCGATTTTGGCTATTTAACACAAGATAGCCTGGGGCAGACCGCTGGCAAATCACTTTTACAATTTATTCCGGCGAAGTATAGAAACTTTTATGACGTTTGGACAATTTATGTTGCCGACGAAGGAATTTATTTTCAATCAAGAGAACTCATATTCCGGCTGAATGAAAAGAATGAAGTGAAGGTGTGGAAGCCAAAAGTTAAGTTCATGTACTCATTTTACTTAGACAATAACTACTTTGTACATGAACAGGGCGTCGGTCTTTTTAAAATGGTCAGCGACTCATTGCAACTTATTCCGGGAAGCGAGTTTCTTGGGCAGGAAAGAATGCAAGTGATGTTACCGTTTTCTTCTTCGAACAATGTAAGTGCCGATAAGCAATATTTAATTGGGCTTTTTTACAGCGGCTTATACATTTTTAATGGCAAAACTTTTCAATCATTCAAGTCTGAAGCCACACCACTGCTAAAAGCAGGAACTTTGTATAAGGGTGTTAAAACAAAAGATGGGAATTATGCGCTTTCTACTACAGGTAAAGGTTTGATTGTAATTGATGGAAAGGGTAAAATCGTTCAGCAAATAAACAGGGACATTGGGCTTCAGGATGAATCGGTGTATGCAGTATTCTCAGATAGCAGGGGCATGCTTTGGCTTGCACTTGATAATGGCATTTCACGGGTAGAAACATCTTCTCCACTTACACAATTCACCAATCAGGCGGGCATTAATACAGCCACTCTCTCTCTTGAAAGATTTCAGGGAAAGTTGTATTTAGGCACCACTAATGGCTTACTGTTGTTCAACGATGCTACCTCAAAGTTTGAGCCCATTCAGGGAATACCGCCCAATCAAACATTTACTCTTTTAGCGGATAACAATTCGCTTCTTGTTCCGAACGATGGGCTTTTTGCCATAGAGGGTAACCGGGCAAAAATGCTGCAGCCTTCTATAGGTGGCAACCTGCAATTGGCAGGACTTATGAAGTCGGCTAAATACCCTGACCTTTTATACGGAGGGACCACTTCTGGTGTTGCTATTTTTATCCGTACTGCAGCGGGTTGGAAACTTATTGGAAAGGTTCCTGATCTGGATGACCAGATTTGGACATTTTCCGAAAATAACGATGGAACAGTATGGGCAGGAACCCAAAGTGGCGTTGTTTATAAATTAACGCCGTCATTCAATGAAAGCCGCCAACCGGTTTTAAACAAATTTCGTATTGAAAAGTTTGGAGAAAAGCAGGGATTAATATCTGCTCTTGGTGTAGTTTACAAAGTAAAAGGTAAGTCCTGGTTTCCCGGCGATTCATGCATTTACACATTTGATGAAAACAAAAAACAATTTATAAAAGACACCAGCTTTGGCCATTTTATAAATGGGGGTGGCAAGGACGAATTTAATATTGCAGAAGACAAGGATGGAAGAGTATGGATAAGATTTGGAAAAGAAACCATATTGGCAACTCCCCAACCTAATGGAAAATATAGGTTAGACAAAACACCTTTATTACCTATTGCAGACCGAACGTTCAGTTTTATTTACCCCGAAAGAGATGGTATACTTTGGATAGGAACTACTGATGGCTTGGTGCGTTTTGATGAGCAGATGGAGAAAAATTATGACGCTTCGTTCAAAACCATATTACGACATATTACTGCTGGTTCCAGAACATTAAATACCAACATGACGGACAGTAGTTTTAGTTCTCCTTCGATCTCTTTTAAAAATAGTACGCTTCGTTTTGAGTATGCAGCTCCATTTTTTGAGCAGGAAAATAAAACACAATACCAGACCTGGTTAGAGGGGTTCGAACCCGGCTGGTCAGGTTGGGATAATAACTATTACAAAGAATACACTAATCTGCCAGATGGCAAATACAAGTTTCATGTAAAAGCATCAAACATTTATCAAACAACCAGTGAAGAGGCAATATATGCCTTTACCATTCTTCCGCCCTGGTGGCGTACATGGTGGGCTTATGCACTGTATGCGCTGTTAGCTGCAGCTATTATTTATTCACTTATTCACTGGCGCACCCGACAATTGCACGAAAAACATCGTCAATTAGAAAAAACTGTTTCGGAACGTACAGCCGAATTAAGTCACCGGGTAGAAGAACTGGCTGTTATCAACAGTGTACAGGAAGGTCTCGTCAGTGAAATGGAAATGCAAGGCATTTATGATATGGTGGGAGAAAAGATCCGGCAAATATTTAATGCCCAGGTTATTGATATTGTTACCTATGACCCAATCCTAAATTTAATAGAAGATAAATATGCTTTTGAAAAAGGCGATCGAACATTACTGGGACCAAGAGAACCCGGAGGCTTCAGAAAATACGTTATTGAAACAGGTGAGTCGCTGCTGCACAACGAAAATGTTGAAAAAGCAATGGAAGAATTTGGAAATGAGATATTGATTGGCGAGATGCCAAAATCGCAAGTATACATTCCCATGATTGCTGCAGGGAAAGTTAAAGGTGTTATCAGTCTTCAAAATCTTGATCATGAAAATGCTTTTTCTGAGTCAGATGTAAACCTGTTGACCACACTAGCCAACAGTATGAGTGTAGCTTTAGAAAGTGCAAGATTGTTTGACGAAACAACAAGATTGTTAAAAGAAACCGAGCAGCGAACAGGCGAGTTGGCAGTAATTAATAATGTACAAGAGGGCCTTGTAAGAGAAATGGATACAGAGGCTATTTATAATTTAGTGGGTAACCGCATCAGTAACCTATTCGATACACACTCTGTAATCATTCGTACGTTCGATCATGAAAAAGGTCTCGAAGAATGGAGGTATGTTATTGAAAAGGGTGAAAGAATATACAGTGATCCACGTCCTTTGATCTGGGCAAATAAACAGCTCATTGTTTCTAAAGAACCATTGCTAATCAACAAAGATTACCTGGAAACTGCGAAAAAGTATGGCGGCACTGGCGTGAGTAAGGGAAAGCCCCCAAAGTCAGCGTTATTTGTACCTATGATTGTTGGAGATGTAGTAAAGGGTTCCGTAAGTCTTCAAAATATTGACAGAGAAAACGCTTTTAAAGAATCGGATCTTCGACTGCTTACAACGCTTGCCAATAGCATGAGCGTAGCTATTGAAAATGCAAGACTATTCGATGAGACAACGCACCTGCTTTCCGAAGCCAAACAAAGAGCTACTGAGTTAGGTACTGTAAACAGCATCAGCAAAGCATTGGCTTCACAATTGAATCCTGATGAACTAATAGCATTGGTTGGCAATCAAATGAAGGATTTGTTCAATGCTAACATCGTTTACCTGGCTTTGCTAAATCAAAAAACGAAAATCATTTCATTCCCATATCAATATGGCGATGAAATGACACCAATGAAATTAGGTGAAGGTCTTACGTCTAGAATTATTCTTAAAGGAGAGCCTTTACTTATTAATAAAGACGTCAATGAATTAAGGGCCCAACTTGGGGTGCAAAGAGTTGGTATTGCGGCAGCTTCTTATCTGGGTGTGCCTATTCCTGTTGGTGATGAAATTATAGGCGTGTTAAGTGTTCAAAGCACGGAGCATGAAAATCGCTTTGATGAAAATGATCTGCGTTTACTTTCCACCATTGCTTCATCGGTTGGCGTTGCATTGCGCAATGCAAAACTTTTTGAAGAAGTAAAACAAGCCAAACTGGAAGCCGAAGCGGCCACCAAGGCGGCTGAAAAAGCCAACGAAGCCAAGAGTGCTTTTCTTTCTACTGTAAGCCACGAATTGAGGACACCGCTAACTTCTGTATTAGGGTTCACAAAAATTATTAGAAAGAGGCTGGAAGAAAAAATTTTTCCAGCTATAGATAAAACCGATGCAAAGAATGAAAAAACAATTCATCAGATCTCTGAGAACTTAAATGTAGTAATTGCAGAAGGCGAAAGGTTAACTCATTTGATCAACGATGTTTTAGATCTTGCCAAGATCGAAGCAGGCAAGATGGAATGGAACATGGAAAAAGTTTCTATGGAAGAAGTAGCGGAACGAGCAATGGCAGCCACTACTTCTTTGTTTGATCAAAAGGCTTTGGTGCTTGAGAAAAATATAGAAAATGATTTACCTGAAATTTCCGGCGACAGGGATAAACTGATCCAAGTGATCATCAATCTCATTTCAAATGCTGTAAAATTTACCGACAAAGGCGTTGTGAAATGCAGTATATACAAAC
The DNA here is from genome assembly GCA_051952715.1 of Flavisolibacter sp. Classification (GTDB taxonomy): domain Bacteria; phylum Bacteroidota; class Bacteroidia; order Chitinophagales; family Chitinophagaceae; genus Flavisolibacter. The sequence continues at coordinate 4,690 of JBQCJM010000336.1, read as the reverse complement.
AAAAAGATGAACTGGTTGTTGATATTACTGACACAGGCATCGGCATTGCGCCGGAAGATCATGCAGCCGTGTTTGAACAATTTAAACAAGTAGGTGGCGACACACTTACCGATAAGCCAAAAGGAACCGGTCTTGGATTACCCATCTGTAAAGAAATTGTTGAGCACCATGGCGGTCGTATATGGCTGCAAAGCGAAGTGGGAAAAGGAAGTACATTTTCTTTTGCATTGCCTATTATGAAAACAGATGCAATTCAACCTATTCATTTGAACGAATTGGTAAAGCAGTTGAAAGAACAAATGGCCCAATCGCAAATCCGGGTTGATGGAACCAATGCTACCATTCTGATCGTAGATGATGACGATTCCATCCGATCCTTGTTGCATCAGGAATTTAGCGATGCAGGCTATTTAATAGAAGAAGCTACAAATGGTAAAGAGGCGTTAGAAAAAATTCGAAAAAACCGTCCCGACCTGGTTATTCTCGATGTAATGATGCCGGAAATGAATGGCTTTGATGTGGCAGCTATTTTAAAAAACGATCCGCAAACAATGGATATACCCATCATTGTTCTATCCATTGTGCAGGACAAATTAAGAGGTTACCGCATTGGTGTTGATCGCTACCTTACAAAGCCCATTGACACGGCACAATTATTTACAGAAGTGGGCACTTTGCTTGACCAGGGAAAATCGAAAAAGAAAGTAATGGTGGTCGATGAGGATTCCGCTGCCGTTCGTTCATTAACAGATGTTTTGCAGGCAAAGGGTTATCACGTAGTAGAGTCGGATGGAAAGGAATTGATGGCAACAGCTATAGCTACGCAACCCGACATTATCATTTTAAATTCTGTGAATTCCGGTAAACAGGAAATTGTGCAAACGCTTCGTTTTGAAAAAGGATTGGAAAATGTATTGTTCCTGCTATACCAGTGAGCAGCAAATAGTGAATACCAACTACTTAAAAATTTAATAGATTAAGAAATGGAAAAGAAACTTTTGATCGTTGATGACGAAGCACATATCCGCATGTTGATTGAGCAAACGCTGGAAGAGTTGGAAGACGAAGGCGTAAATTTCTTATCTGCAGAAAACGGAGAAGAGGCTTTGGAAATTATTCAGGCCGAAAACCCGCAACTGGTTTTTCTGGATGTGATGATGCCCAAAATGAATGGTATGGAAGTCTGCCGCCGCGTAAAAAAAGAATTATCAATTGATGTGTTTATTGTTTTACTAACAGCAAAAGGTCAGGAACTGGACAGGTTGAAAGGGCAGGAAGTAGGTGCAGATTTATATATGACAAAGCCGTTTGATCCGGAAGTGATTTTGCAAAAAGCAAAAGAAGTATTGGAAATACAAAATTGAGCAAGCATCTATAGATCATGGCAAGAATCAGTCTGAATAATATCATCGGCAAGAATAAAACAACTGCATCTCTTTTTGCTGCCATTATTGGGCAGGTAAATGCAGATGCCTGGATTGAAGATGAAAAAGGCAGGTTACTTTACGGCACAAAAGGAGAAATAAAATTTGAACACCCAATTGTTCTTGAAGAAGAAGTATTAGGATGGGTAAAAGGTGATGAAAGAAGTAGAATGATCGCCGACCTGCTCACACAATTTTTACAGAAAGAAGCAGAAAAAAAGAAGTTGGGTAGCGAGGTGTTGAACCTTTACCAGGAAATAAATCTCATTTTCGATTTTTCAGAAAAACTTGCTAAAACCATTGATGCTCCCGCCATTTGCAACATTACGCTAAATGAAGCCAGCCGGGTTATCAAATCAGATAACGGAGTTATCATTTTATGGGACGAACTTTCGCAAAAGCTTAGTGTAACTGCTTCTTCAGGTGAACAATTCTTCAATCCTACAAAAATCAATAACAATGTTCAGTTGCTAAGTAAAATTGTTATTAGCGGACAGTCAGAAATCATTACAGATACAACATCGTTGACCGAAGCAGGAATTGTTTTGCCCGGTGTAAGATCAATTATTTATTCGGCATTGAAAGTAAAGCACCGTGTGATGGGCGCCATCATTCTTGCCAGTACTGAAGCCGTGCAATATACTGCTGCAGATTTGAAATTACTGACAACGCTTGCCTTACAGTCATCAGGCTCTATTGAAAGTGCACTGCTGTACGAAAAGAACATTCGTGAGGTAAAGGAACGGGAAGATGCACTTCGGCATGTATACGAAGCAACAGCCAAATTTGTTCCTTATGAATTTATTGGATCGCTGGGGCACAAAGTAATTACCGATGTAAGATTGGGCGATCATGTAGAAAAAATCGTAACAGTTCTTTTCTCCGACATCAGAGATTACACAACGCTTTCAGAAAAAATGTCGCCGGAAGAAAACTTTAGTTTTGTTTGTTCTTTCAATGAACGTATGGGTCCCATCATTCGCAAGAATAATGGATTTATCAATCAATACCTGGGCGACGCTATCATGGCTATTTTTCCACTGAATGCTGCAGATGCCTTGCAGGCTGCCATTGAAATGCAGATGGCTTTGGAAGAATTGAATGAAGTAGGAAAATTAGCAAATCTCTCTTCTATCCGAATTGGAATTGGCATGCATACAGGGCCTTTGATCATGGGTATTACCGGCGATCATAACCGGCTTGACGCTACAACAATTTCCGATACAGTGAACACCGCCTCACGTATAGAAAGCCTTACGAAATATTATAAATCGGGCATTATTATAAGCGATTCAAGCCTTCAACAAATTAAAGAAACCAATGCTTTTCATTTGCGCAATTTGGGATTAGTGCAACTGAAAGGCAAGCAGGAAGCAATAGGTATACATGAATGTTTCAGTGGCAACCGGCAAGAGGAATTGCAAAATAAATTATCAACGTTGACATTGTTTAACGAAGGCATGAAGTACTATAGCAACAGGTCTTTTGTAAATGCAAGGAAAGCTTTTGGAGAAGTATTGGAAATACATGCCAATGATCGCACAGCACAATTTTTTTACGAGAAAACAGAAGAACTCATTGCCAGCGGCAATAGCGAACATTGGGTTGGCGTGATTGAGATGCAGGAAAAATGAATTCAATAAGGTTTCATATCATCAAGCTAAGGCTGCCGGTTAGTTGGTTAAACAGAGAAAACGTCTTTATTTTTTTCCTGTAAAATGGAATGGTCGTTTCCTCGTTCCAATCTATCACCCGGTTATGCGAAACTGCAGGGTACCAATCTTTCATAGATTCAAATAGTTCTTTCACTGCTTTATTTAAAACGTCGTGAACACCTTCAACGATTAGATTTTCCAGCACTCCATTTTTATTGATTGTAAAACGAACATTCACTACTCCTTCAATATTATTTTTGATAGCATCTTCAGGCCAAAGCAAATTCTGAAAAATATATTGCTTGTAATCGCCAAAGCCTTTTAGCATAGCGGGTTTGGCAATGCTGCAGAAATCGCCGGTTGGTTTACCTGTTGTATCAAAGCATTGCAATGAAGTAAGTTTCCCCTCTTTATACACTTCAACTGTGCTTGGCATTCCATTTAAATGAAAAAATTTCCATTCGCTGTCCATTATATCATACTTATAAATTCCGGTTGATTCTTTAGTTCCATCATCGTACCAGCTTGTAAAATCGCCATCCCTATAACCAAAATATGGCTCGTGTAATTGCGTAAGTAAATAATTCGGATTATCGCCATAAACGCAGTCATACATCAGTGTCCCATTTGGATACCATCCCTTCCATGGTCCAACCAATTGGTTGTTGATTATCATGCCCGAATCTTTTTTTTCGCCATTGGAATGCCAGGTTTTGCCATACACCATTCATTTTGTTTTTGACAAAATAGCCATGTTGGGCTATTATATTTTTAGGATAATAAAGCGTATAAGGCCCATTTTTTATTTGCAAATTTTTATCCTTGAACCATGCTTTTATAACTGGTGTTGTATCGGGTAGAGTGCATATAATAGCCAACCGTCGTGTTGGCGAACGGCTACTCCAAAATAAGCAGCGTCGTCCCTTCGACTGGTAGGCTCAAGATTTACATTCAGATACTTAAATACAGTGTCTTTTTTTTGAGCAAAAGACAAAACAGGTACCAATAGAAGCAATGCAACTTTTAACCTCATGCAGTTTATTTAAGCACCCTGTAAACCGGGTATTGTAAAAAAGCCGGCTCAAAGTAAATGGAGTTTTGAAAAACAAAATTTAGCTGTGCATCTGCATTTTTTGCAAAAGATGTATCAGTTGCCCGCTTCTCTTCCAACTTTGTTTTTATTTCAGTATGTTGTTTCAAATATTCTGCAGCAACATCTTCAAAATGATAATCAGAATAGCCTTCTTTTTGCCCCAGCACAGGATCAAAAAAGTTCCAGGCAAAATAACTGTCTTCAGCTTGCGGCTCTAAAGTCTCTATCAAAAACCGGTTGGCAATTTGATTCAGCGGAATATAATAATCGCCTTTTCTAAAGTGTATTGTTTTAGTGTTTTTCGATACCTGCACTTTTGTGTTCAAATGATGTCCTTCAAAAGGGCGGGGAATGGCCTGGTAATTTTCAATTTTATACCATTGAACTTCTATAGCCGTATCTTTTGCAAGCCTTTGCATTTGCACCCGATTAGCCTGTAGCCTTTCAATTACCTTCCACCAACCTTGCGGAATGATGTAAGCTTTAGGTTTTTCAACAGATAAAGTATCTCTGTAAAA